>JAYUQK010000026.1:0-4924 GCA_043756785.1 Candidatus Lloydbacteria bacterium
CGCAGTCTGGCTCACTGGTGGCGAGATCAATCTTGCACACCTTGTCGGCTTCATCTCGCTTGCAGGAATTGTTTCTCGCAATGGCATTATTCTTATCAGTCATACGCTTGATCTGGTAAAAAAGAATGGAGGTATTGTGACGAAGGAAGTGATACTCCGCGCAACCCTTGATCGCGTTACTCCCGTACTTATGACGTCACTGGTGACCGCACTTGCACTTGTGCCTCTACTTATTGGAGTAACCGAGCCGGGCAAAGAACTTCTCTACCCACTTGCAGTCGTTATCTTTGGTGGACTTATCACCTCAACGATTGTTTCACTTATCTTCACACCGTCGATGTTCTATCACTTTAAGCGGCATGACATGCCGAAATTGGACGTACTCTAGTCAATAGGTGGAATGAAAAATAACCACAGACGTGGTTATTTTTGTCTATGCGAACAATTCTAGAACAACCGCTTTCACGTCGTTGCCGTCGGCTTGGCCTCCGCAAGCCTTCATGACGACACCCACAAATTGCCCCATCTTGGATTTATCATTAAAATCGAGCTCGGCTTTCTTCGCTTCGGCAATTTTCTTAATTTCTTCGCGACTCATCATTTGGGGAAGAAATTCCTCGAGAATAACGAGCTCATTTTTTTCTTTTTCTGCGAGCTCCGGACGACCACCCGCAGTAAATTGTGCCATCGCATCTTTGCGCTGCTTTACTTGGCGCTTAACGACGGCAACGCATCCCACGTCGTCGAGTATTTCTTGAGGGGTGTGCTTTGTGGCGACAAGCTCATTAACAAAACCGGAAAGCATACCACGGAGCACCTCCTTCCGGAGCTCGTCTTTTGCGCGCATGGCGTTTTTTATTTCTTCGCGAATCTGGTCATGGAGCATGGTGGAAAAAGTAAATGTATATATCCACAGTATAGCGCGAAAGCGTAAGGGCGTGAATTCATTCAGCGTCCCATCCTTTGTCATTTTTTGCTATACTAAGACTATATCCCATATTATGACTTCTAAAACTTTGCCTAAAAAATTTTTGCAGCAGGACTGGTATCGCATGAGCGAAGCCGAAGTACTTCTGCAACTTGAAACGAACAAAAAGGAGGGACTCAGTCACGAAGAGGCAAAGAAACGCATGGAGCAAATTGGGGAAAACACCCTCCACGAGGGGAAAAAAGTTACCTGGATCGACCGCGTTGTTGGCGAGTTGCGAAACCCACTTGCGTTCATTCTGCTTTGTGCGGGAATACTGACAACAATACTCGGCCACTACGTCGACGCAACGGTTATTTTTATTGCACTCATCATCAACATCGCAATCAGTCTCTACCAAGAAGGTCGTGCTGATAACGCATTTCTGCGTTTGCGCAGTGCACAAGAAAAGTTCGCCGTAGTACTCCGCGGTGGAGACAAGGAGCGTATCAGTGCAGAGGCTGTGACCCTCGGGGATATTGTATTCCTCGAAGCAGGAATGAACATACCTGCTGATGTGCGCATACTCGAATCAAACAATATTGAAGTAAATGAATCTCCGCTGACTGGTGAGTGGATTGACGTATCAAAAATTACTGATGCATATACTACGCTTGTCCCCTTTGTCGAACAAAAAAATATGGGCTTTATGGGTACACTGATCTCTGGTGGTACTGGACTCGGTGTCGTCGTCGCGGTAGGCGACCATACGAGAATAGGCGCGATTGCGGAGTCGCTCCGAGATGGGGTAGAGCCGAAAACCCCACTGCAGGAAAACATCGCACGCGTCGCGCGATTTTTGTCCGCTATCGTTCTTCTCTCACTCCTCCTCATATTTACCCTCGGACTTTTTCGTGG
This sequence comes from Candidatus Lloydbacteria bacterium, assembly GCA_043756785.1. Classification (GTDB taxonomy): domain Bacteria; phylum Patescibacteriota; class Minisyncoccia; order Phycocordibacterales; family UBA6899; genus MHLP01. Next base: position 1,826 of record JAYUQK010000026.1, read on the forward strand.
CGAGTCCTTGACAGAGCTGCTCCTCATCTCTATTGCCATTGCGGTCGCAGCGATACCTGAGGGGCTACCTGTAGCGGTGACCGTCGTGCTCGCGATAGGCATGGAGGCAATTTTGAAGCGTGGTGGGCTCGTGCGCAACCTCCTTGCAGCAGAAACCCTCGGTTCGACCACGGTCATTCTTACTGACAAAACTGGTACGCTCACAAAAGGTGAGATGGTGGTCGCACGCGTGGTGACACTCGGTGGACTTCTTTCGGAGGGTACGCGTGTTCCGTCGCACAAAGAACACGAAACGCGAGGAGACGAACGTGATGTGCTCGAGTTCGCCACCCTTTGTGCCGATGCCTTTATCGAGCGCACTGGGCCCAAAGAAGATTCGCTTGCGGACTTCGTGGTGCGTGGCAGGCCCGTCGAGCGTGCGGTGGTGCTCTCCGCACTCGAGTCCGGACTTAACCAGACGGAGCTTTTACACAACTACCCACGCATTGATTTTCTCCCGTTTGAGTCAAAGCATCGTGTTGCACTTTCTCTGCACCATATTCGTGGCATGAAGCACAACCGCCTCTACATTACTGGAGCACCCGAGTACTTACTCGCGCGCTCAGGGGCGGTGTATCTCGACGGCGACTCGCGCATCGCCTCGGCCGATGTGAGGGAGAAACTCGAGCGTGCAATGAAACACTATACGAGTCAGGGGTATCGCCTCATTGGCGTGGCTTTTCGCAATACGGGAATGACTGCGTTTTCCAAAGAAGCAAGTATTTCCCGAGACGGACTGATGGAGGGGCTTATTTTGGGAGGATTTATTGTGCTGCACGACCCACTACGCGAGGATGCTGGGGATGCCATTCGTGCGTCCAAGCGTGCGGGCGCACACGTCATCATGGCAACGGGGGATAACGCGGAAACTGCACGCACGATCGCAAGGGAATGTGAAATATGGAGTACGGGAGATGACGTGGCGATTGGAGCGGATCTGGAGCAGATGTCTGATGACGAACTCATAAAAAAACTGAAGACGACCACTGTGTTTGCGCGAATGCTCCCTGAGCATAAGCTCCGACTGGTGCGCATACTTTCTGCTAGCGGGGAGGTGGTAGCGATGACGGGCGACGGGGTTAATGATGCGCCCGCACTACGTGCTGCGAATATCGGTGTCGCGCTTGGCTCGGGTACAGAAGTGGCAAAGGAGGCGTCAGACCTGATTCTGGAAAGCAATAGCTTCTCCATCATTGTCTCTGCGATAGAAGAGGGGAGGCGTATCATTGACAACCTCCGCAAGATTGTCGCCTATCTCCTCTCGACTTCTTTTACGGAAATTATCGCTGTGGGTGGGGCACTCCTCGTTGGCATTCCACTTCCCATACTTCCCGCACAAATCTTGTGGACAAACATGCTCACGGAGGGATTTATGAACTTTGCATTCGCCTTTGAGCCCAGGGAGGACGACTTGATGACTCGCAACCCGAGGGTGGCAGGTGCGCGCACAATGCTCAATCGTCAATTTATGAAATTTGTCATCCTGGTCGGCCTCTCAGGTGGGCTCGTGATTCTTGCCTATTATGCATACCTTCTGAAGGTGGCAGATACACTCCTCGCTGACGCCCGCACGCTCGTCTTTGTCATGCTCACACTTAGCGTAACCTTTATCGTGTTCTCGCTGAAGGACTTGCGTACTCCTATTTACGCCATCAGGCTGTGGTCCAACCACTACTTGCTCGGCTCCCTCGCTTTTGCTATTTTCGGACTCGTTTTAGCACTTAAAGTTGACTTCCTGCGTACACTCCTTCGTCTCTCTGAGGTGAGCGTGCTCTCGGCACTGCCTGTACTTTTTGCCTTTATTGCCCTCAATTTACTCTTGGTGGAGACGGCAAAATACTTCTTATTTGAGAGACGGAGTCGTGGCGTGCTACGATAGGAGGATATACGTATATGATAGAGATACTTTTCTTTGTGCTCATTGGGCTACTCGCAGGAGGAATCGTGGCGTGGTTTGTCGCTCGAAAAATGCTCAAGCACAACAACACAGAAGGGGGTGAGGGGATGCTTTTGCTCCAGCAACAAATGTCCGAGCTGACGCGCCAGATGGATGCGAAGCTCTCTGAGTCACGTCGCGACATGTCGGAGGCCGTGAGTAGGCAATTTTCAGAATCGAAATTATTACTGCGTGAGATAAACGAACAAATGCGCAGCAGCCTCGTAGATGTCGCACGCGAGCAAACGAAGACCAATGAGTCCACAACGCGTTTCATGGCTATCGCGGAGCAGCTTGCCAACCTCGAGAAGGTGCTCAAGCATCAAAAGCAGCGAGGAAATCTGGGGGAGGCATCACTCGAGCTTATCCTTTCAAACATTCTCCCCCCTGGGGCGTATAAGATGCAGCATCGCTTTACCAACAATGACGCGGTCGACGCAGTGATTGTGACCAAAGAGGGGCTCATCCCCGTGGACGCAAAGTTTTCGCTCGACAACTACAACCGCGTCACGATGGCAATAGACGAGAAACAGCGCGAGGAGCTGGAGAAGGAATTTAAAAATGATCTAAAAAAACGCATCGACGAAACAGCAAAGTATATTCGCCCCGAAGAGGGGACGCTCCCATTCGCATTTATGTTTATTCCCGCGGAGGGGATTTATTATGACCTGCTTATAAACGAAGTCGGTGCAGTAAAGGTGAATACCCGTAATCTTATCGACTACGCATACAACGAACGTAAAGTCATCATCGTATCTCCGACCACATTCGCAGCGTACCTCCAGTCGGTCCTATACGGCTTCAAGGCATTCAAAATAGAGGAGAGTGCCAAAGACATCATCAAGCGTGTAGACGAGCTGGGGAAGCACCTGAGGGCCTATGAGGACTATATGGGCAAGCTTGGGAACGCTTTGGGGACGACGGTGAATCACTACAATGCCGCATACAAAGAGATGGGAAAACTCGACCGCGACGTGACCCGGATTACTGGGGATACCCCAGGCCTCGAACCTTCGCTTTTGGAGAAGCCAAAATTCGAAGAATAGTAAAAAAATACTTGCGATTTTCTGGCCGAGGAGTAGGCTAAAAAAAGGTTCATTGAATTGTTTTGTGGAGGCATCATG
>JAYUQK010000027.1:0-4888 GCA_043756785.1 Candidatus Lloydbacteria bacterium
CGCATCACACTCCTTTGTGGTGCGCACAGCGGTACGACGGTCCTCGCCTGCCCTGCCTCAGTCGCGGGATTGCCGGGGTTTGCCTCCACAAACGTACTAGATGTTTCATTTAGGAGGCCAAACCCTGATGCAAATATTCGCGGACAGCTTTTGGGTGTCCCGCCTTCAACGAGCTATTCCCCAGCACGTATCACCATAACATCTCCCAAAGGCCTGACGCGCACCGTGGTCGTCTGGGTAACAGGGCAAGTCTCTATTCAATAGCATATGCACAATTTTCCCCACTTATTTTCTATGAAAAAAAACCCAACGAAAGGATTCACCCTCGTCGAGCTGATCGTGGCTTCAGGAATGTTTCTGGCGGCGACACTCATCATCGTGGGCGCAGTACTCTCCCTTGAGGCAGCGAGCAGGAAGGCGCGTGCGACGCGCATCGCCTTCGACAACGTTGGCGCTGCGATGGACTCTCTGTCGAGGAGTATTCGCATGGGAAGTAGATTTCATTGTGGAACATTTACCGCTGCGAGTATTCAAAATCCCGCGGACTGTGAGATGAGTAGATCGGGAGTGGTCATTAATGGGGGGGAGAATATCTTTGCCTTCGAGCGTCAGGGTGGGGACACCAGTAATGCTAACGACCAGTACGTATATCGCCTGAATGCTGAACGCATTGAAAGATCGACGAATAGTGGGCTAAGTTATGTTGCGCTTACCGCACCCGAGATACGTATCACGACACTCCGGTTTTGGGTAGGTGGGACAGCGATAGGGAACGAACAGCCCTATGTCACCATGCTTGTCCGTGGAGTCGCTTCCACGAGTGCAAAAACATTTACCTCGTTTAATATTCAGACTACTGTTTCTCAACGTACACCTAATTTTTTCTAGTCCCATGAATGCTACACCTACCTACAAAAAGCTCAAAGGATTTACCTTGATTGAAACTATTGTGTCGGTGACAATTCTCGCCACTGCTATCGTGGGGCCTCTTACTCTCTCTGCCAAAAGTATCCAAGCCTCTCGCGGAGCCCAACTTCAAATCGAAGCAACCTACCTTGCAGTAGAGGGAGTAGAGATAATACACAGTATACGCAATAACTTCTCAGCAGCTGATAGCTCCGCAAATCGTTCGGGTTGGCTTGGTGGGGGCAGTCCACCGTATATTCAAGATGAGTGCAGTGCTGGTTGTGCGGTGGACGTGGTTGAGCACGGAGGACCAGACCCAGTGTGGGACACAAGAAACAATCGGGCATTAGATACCTGCATTACCGCGAGTCAATGCCAAATAATATATAATATCCCCACGGGAGTCTATCGTCAGCGTGGCAGTAGCGGACTTCCTGCGGGCGGAACTTGGATAGTAACACCCTTCACGCGCACGGTCACCGTCACAACAGTAAACCCAAGACAAGAGCACATCACTTCCACGGTGACCTATGAAAGCAATGGCACGACGCGCACCATTGTTGCTGAAGACGACATATATAACTGGTTTCCTGAGTTTTAATTTTACACCATGAGCCACAAATTTTTACTGCACAAACTTCCCTCGCCACTCGTCCCCAAAAAGGGTGGATTCGTGCTCCTGCTCACCATGCTCATTGTGAGCGTGATCCTTTCGATCAGCTTGAGCATTCTGAGCGTCACCATAAAGGAAGTCCAACTTGCAAACTTTCTCCGTCAGTCAGAGAAAGCTTTCATTGCTGCAAATCGCGCACTTGAGTGCACACTTTTCTGGGATAGAGCCCTCCCTGCACCAAATCCTGGCGCCCTACAGTATTCACCTTTTGCGACGTCAAGCGTGTGGACCGCAAGCTCTCTCAATATGGCAAACGTGACCTGCCACAACGGAGCGGCGAATGTGCGACTCGACACCCTCGCGTGGAGTGTGAGCAACCTCACGAGTACGACGGGGACGACCGCCTTCACCATCACTTTTTCTGACGGCACATCTGCGGAGGTGCGCGTCGAGAAAATAAGCGACGACACCATTGTCACTGCAAGCGGATATAATACGAGCGTTGTGAGTAATCCACGCCGCACACAGCGCACTCTCGTCGCACGTTACAACTTGTAGCAGTACTCCCTCCGCCCTTCTTTTTGCTATACTCCGTACATGCGAGCAAATACGAAAAAGACCCCACCCACGGCCATCGCCATACGCGCAAAGAAGCTTCGCGCGCTCATCACGCACCACGGCCATCGCTACCATGCGCTTGATAGTCCGGAGATATCGGACGAAGCGTATGACGCCTTATTTCACGAATTGGTTGCTATTGAGGGGGAGTATCCCGAGCTCCTCGTCAAAGACTCACCTACGCAGCGCGTGGGTGGGGCGCCACTCGAGAAGTTTTCAAAAATTGTACACGCTGTACCACAGTGGTCTTTTGACAACGTGTTCTCTCCCGAGGAGTTTGCGCTTTTTGACGAGCGGGTCCAAAAGCATGCAGGGAAGAAGGTGGCATATGTCACGGAGCTCAAAATAGATGGTTTCAAAATAGTGCTCACCTATAAAAAAGGAAAGCTCATGACTGCGGGCACTCGTGGGGACGGTGTGGTGGGGGAGAATGTCACGGAAAATATTCGTACCATACGCTCTATCCCACTCACGCTTAAAAATCCCATCGACTGTATCGTAGAAGGCGAGGTCTGGCTTCCCAAGGAGGAGTTTCTGCGTATCAACAAGGAGCGCAAAAAAGCGGGGGAGCCTGAGTACGCCAATGCGCGCAACACCGCAGCGGGCACAGTGCGGCAGCTCGATCCGCGCGTTGTTGCGGGGCGCAATCTCGCGTGTTTTGTGTATGATATTGCACAGATGGAGGGTGTGCTGCCGAAGACGCAGCGTGATGAGCTCGCGCTGCTTTCCTCCCTCGGCTTTCAGGTGAATCCTCATGCGCAGCTTTGCGGCAACATCGATGAGGTTGTGGCGTATTGGCGTAGCTGGACTACAAAGAAAGACAAGCAAGCATACCTCGTCGACGGCGTGGTGATAAAAGTAGATGCATGCAGTATTCAAGAGTCGCTCGGATACACGGCGAAGTCCCCACGTTTTGGAGTGGCCTTTAAATTCCCCGCAGAGGAGGCAACGACCGAGGTTACGGACATTGTGCTTCAGGTGGGGCGCACTGGGGTGGTCACTCCAGTGGCGCACTTGCGGCCGGTGCGCGTCGACGGGTCGCTCGTCTCACGTTGCACACTCCACAACGAAGACCAAATAGCTCGCCTCGACATTCGCATTGGCGACACGATTATTTTACATAAAGCAGGCGACGTCATCCCCGAGGTGGTACGTGTACTCACGGAGCTCCGCACGGGAAAAGAGAAAAAGTACCATTTCCCCACATTTGTCGCAGCATGCGACGGGCCCATCGAGCGCATTCCTGGGGAGGCGGCGTATCGCTGTGTGAACAAAAGCTCATTTCCTCAGCTTGCGCGTCGCCTCGCGTATTTTACTTCGCGCCATGCGTTCGACATCGAAGGACTGGGTCCCAAAATAGTCGAGCAGCTCATGAAAGAAGGCTTGGTCACGACGCCAGACGACTTTTTTACCCTCACCGAGGGAGACATAAAAAGCCTCGAGGGTTTTGGAGAAAAGTCTGCACAAAATTTAATTAGAGGAATAGCCGCACGCCGTACCGTGTCGTTCCCACGATTTCTAACCGCACTTTCCATACAACATGTGGGTGAGGAAACTGCGCATGCGTTGGCTCGAGCGTTTGGTACGATGGAAAGCCTGATGGAGGCATCGCAAGTCGACATCGAGCGAGTGCCTAACGTGGGCTCCGTCGTCGCTGCGTCGCTTCACGGGTGGCTCCATAGTGAGGAGCATGGAGCACGGTTGAAAAAACTGCTCACGCACATTACCATTGCAAAAGCCGATGGGCCGACCACAAAAAACTCTCCGCTATATGGAAAGACAGTGGTACTCACAGGAGGCCTCACGGGTATGACCCGCGACGAGGCAAAGCTGCACATTCGCGAGGCTGGTGGAAACATCTCGAGCTCTGTTTCAGAGGCGACCGACTACGTCGTTGCGGGTGAAGACGCGGGCAGCAAGCTCGATAAAGCAAAGTCCCTCGGCATAAAAATAATCGATGAGCAGGAGTTTATAAAAATGGTGAATTAACTGAGAGCATTGAAATTTTATTCTGCTTGTCGAATAACATATGCTTATAGTAGCATATGTTATTGCTCAAGTGATGGAAATGGAAAAACCGAGGGCGTAGTGCCCTCGGTTGGATGCCGGACTGAGTTGCTCAGAAAGTGCTCACCGCGCCCAAGAAGATCGCTGCTTCACGCAGTTTTGCCGCCTCCTCACTGCTCCCTGCGCAGGTGTCCTTGAATTCGTAGTCAAGCAGTCGGAAGAGCATCTCCAAGACCATATTCCCTTGGCTCCGGTGGATGAGCGCTTGCGGCGGGATCATGTCGCTGACAAGCGCGTAGTACTTGGCGACACTCACATTCAGACTAATGTCGGTTTTTTTGAGTCGCTTGGATTCTTTCCCAAGCAGCTCGCGGACACTTTGATATTCGACGTGGTCATCCATCGCAGACTCCTTAAAATTGTGGGATTGCAATCTGAGAAAATCATACTCCATAATACAAAATTTGTCAAGCATACGCACAAAATAGGAAATAGTGTAGTATTAAGGCCATGCTAAACACTGACGACATCAAAAGCCTGTCTCTCTTGGCGCGGATCGCCATTAGCGCAGACGAGGAGGAGGGTCTCGCAAGAGACCTTGATTCAGTACTTGGTTACGTGTCCGAGGTTTCGGCCATTGCGACTGAGGAAGATACGCTGCCACGCGCGGGGGAGTTGAAAAATGTTATGCGTCCAGACGAGCATGCCTACGAGGGCGGTGGGTTTACTGAGGCCATTCTTGGT
>JAYUQK010000028.1:0-4871 GCA_043756785.1 Candidatus Lloydbacteria bacterium
GGCGCCCCACCCGCACTTCTCCTCGGTGTGGTTACGGGGCAAATAGTGGTAAAGTGGGTCATTGGCGTGGTGAACATTCCATTCATGTATGCCAACCACGCCATACTTACGCGGGGTAAGCATACCCCTGACCGTGTCGTATGGGAGGAGGGCGGAGAATGATTTATCTCTATACTATAAAATAACAACCAAAAATATATGTACACTGCAAAAGATTTTAGCGCACTTATTGGTACCCAAGGATTCAGCGACACGCTGCTCAAGAATCATTTCACACTCTACGAGGGCTATGTGAAAAATACCAATACACTCATCGAGACACTGAGGAGTGGCAAGCATGCAGCGGGTACCCCAGAATTTAATGAACTTACCCGTCGTTTTGGCTGGGAGTGGGATGGTATGCGCCTCCACGAACTCTATTTTGGCAACATGAAAAATGGCGGGCAAGCACTCACGGTGGGGAGCGAGCTCGAGAAAGTCCTCACGCACGTGTGGGGCTCCGTCGAGAATTGGCAGAAAGATTTTATTGCCGTGGGCGCCATGCGAGGCATTGGTTGGGCGATACTCTCCTACGACCCTGAAAAACAGATGGTCTTCAATACGTGGGTGAACGAACACGACGGTGGGCACCTTGCGGGCGCAAAGCCCATTTTGGTCATGGATGTCTTCGAGCACGCATACATCACCGACTACGGCATAAAGCGCGCCGACTACATCCAGTCATTCATGAATGCAATCGACTGGTCTGTAGCAGAAGCACGTATCGCGTAACATATTTTTCGACACATTTTTGTTTACAGGGACACATGTTATAATGTATTGATATGGAAGAAATGAACAACCGACAAATTGTGCTCCTCACCATGCTCGTTTCATTTGTGGTGTCTACCGCCACAGGCATCATGACGGTGGCCATGCTCGAGGAGGCACCGAAGACACTCACACAGACGGTGAATCGCGTCGTAGAGCGTACTATCGAGCGTGTGGTCACGGGAACCTCGACCCCAGAGAAAGCCACCCCCGTAACGACCGTCACCAAAGAAGTCACCATATACGCAAAAGAAGATGACCTCGTGGTGGCTGCCGTCGAAAAAAACCAATCTCGCATTGCAAAAATATTTGGCGCAAATACCGCGACCACCTCCGTGCCTGATGCAATAGGTTTTGTGGTTTCTCGCGACGGAATGGTGGCGACCGATGCCACGACATTTTCAAGAATAAATACAAGCAGAGGCACAGTCCCCAATACCTACAGTGTGATGGTCGGCGAAAAAATATACACCGGTATCATTGTTGAGAAAGCCGAGTATGCCGACTCGCCGGTCACATTTTTGCGCTTAGCACTTGCCGACACAGAAACACTCGACGCGGTTTCATTTGGGTCAGTGGGAACAGCGCCCAAGGTGGCACAAACCGCAGTTGTCCTCGGCGGAGAATACGGGTTGGAGATTTTTAAGGCGACACTTGCGAAGTTGGTTTATGGAAGATCGAGTGCAACAAGCTCACCACGCTACGTCGGGAGTATCGAAACGTCACCACGCATCCCCGAAGGGTACGAGGGTGCGCTCGTGGTGAACCTCGACGGGCAGGCGGTCGGCATCGCAGTATCCACCGCACAAGGAAAGGCGCTCGAGATTTACCCTGCTGCACGCATCCTTAGCCTCATGATGCTTGTGACACCCCCTGCTGCGAGTGCGTCGGTACCCTAAAGGAAGAAAGAGGGGGGCGATTGACACATCGGCAATATATGGTAAATTAGAAACCTAACCCCTGCATATTCAGATCCTTACTACTTACACCATCCCCATGCCACCATTTGGAAATTTCACCACAAAAGCACGCGACGCTATTCGCCGCGCACATGAGCTCGCCATTGAGCGAGGCCAGACACATGTCACCCCGATGCACTTGCTCGCGGGACTTATTTTGCAGGAAGAGAGTATGGTCCTCTCCATCATAGAGAAGCTCGAGGTGGACCCCGGGGCCATGACCGAGTCTATTTTGGAGTCTCTCGAAGAGGGTGGCCAAATGGGTGCACAAACAGCATCTTCATACCAGCTATACCTCACCCCCGAGCTCGCACAAGCGCTCGAGTCTTCGCAGCAGCAAGCAAAAGAACTGAACGACCAATTTATTTCGACTGAGCATCTTTTGCTTTCCCTCATGAGCATCCCTTCTCCTGCACAGGAGCTGATTTTGCGTTTGCGCATCGACCGAGAAAATGTGCTGCGTGTTCTCTATGAGCTACGCGACAGTGGGCAAGGAGATGCAGTGGGTGGGCCAAAAAAATTGCGCGCCATAGGCAAGTACACACGCTCACTTACCAAGCTTGCGCGCGAAGACAAGCTCGACCCCGTCATAGGACGCGACGAAGAGATCAGTCGTGTGATGCAGATACTTTCTCGACGCACCAAAAACAACCCCATACTCATCGGCGAGGCGGGCACAGGGAAGACCGCTGCGGTGGAAGGACTCGCACAGCGCATTGCACGTGGGGACGTCCCTGAGTTTTTGCGTGACAAAGAGCTCGTCTCACTCGACTTGGGGCTCCTTATCGCGGGCACCAAGTATCGTGGTGAATTCGAAGAGCGTCTGAAGTCTATTATGAAAGAAGTCGAAAAGTCTGAAGGGAAAATCATTTTGTTTATCGACGAGATTCACACCATTGTCGGCGCAGGGGCTGCTGAGGGGGCGATGGACGCGTCCAACATGCTCAAGCCCGCACTCGCGCGCGGAGAGCTCCGCGCAATAGGTGCAACAACCATCAGAGAGTATCAAAAATATATCGAAAAAGACCCCGCCCTTACGCGCCGCTTCCAGCCGGTGTACATCAACGAGCCATCGACCGAAGACGCAGTGGCGATATTGCGTGGGCTCAAAGAAAAGTATGAAATTTTCCACGGCGTACGCATCACCGACGACGCTATTTTGGCTGCAGTCAACCTCTCGAGCCGCTACATCGCAGACCGGTTTTTGCCCGACAAGGCGGTAGACCTCATCGACGAAGCAGCATCAGCCCTGCGCATCGAGCTGGAAAATAAGCCAACAATACTTGAGCAAACACACCGCAAAATAATGCGCCTCGAGATCGAAAACGAAGCACTCAAGACAGAAAGTGAGGGAGCGAGCGGTAAAAAAGCAAGGGAGCGCATGAAAATAATTCAGAAGGAAATTGCGGACCTCAAAGAAGAGACCCGAGAATTTGAATTAAAGTGGAGTAATGAAAAAGAGCTCGTGCTCGCGCTGCGCAGTATCAAAAAAGAGCTTGAGGTCCTTCGCCTCGAAGCTGAGGGTGCCGAGCAAAAGAGCGACCTCGCAAAAGCCGCAGAGATTCGCTACGGCAAGATACCCCTACTCGAGAAAAACTTGATAGAGAAAAGTGCAAAGCTGAAGAAGCTCCAGAGTTCGCGCCGCATACTCCACGAAGAGGTGACGGAGCAAGATATTGCAAAAGTCGTTGCAAAATGGACAGGCATCCCGCTTGTGCGGATGCTCGAGGAAGAAGCCTCAAAGCTTGCGCGCATTGAAGAGGAGCTGCGTCGCCGCGTAGTCGGCCAAGATGCTGCGATACAGAAGATTGCAGACGCGGTGAAGCGCTCCCGTGTGGGCATCAGTGACCCTGGCCGCCCCATAGGCTCCTTCCTGTTTTTGGGTCCCACGGGAGTGGGGAAGACCGAGCTCACCAAGGCACTCACGGGCTTTCTCTTCGACGACGAAAAAGCGATGATTCGTGTGGACATGTCGGAATACATGGAGAAGTTTGCCGTCTCAAAGCTCATTGGTGCACCCCCAGGCTACGTCGGCCATGAAGAGTCCGGCAACCTCACCGAGATGGTACGCCATCGCCCCTACTCCGTCATTCTCTTTGACGAAATAGAAAAGGCACATCCTGAAGTTTTCAACATTTTACTCCAAGTGCTCGACGACGGTCGACTCACTGATGGAAAGGGGAGAGTGGTGAATTTCAAGAATACCGTTATTGTGATGACATCGAACATCGGGAGTGAATTCATCGACAAGATGCAAACAATAGGTTTCGGCAACCACAGTGACGCCGACGAGTATGCACAAACCAAAGAAAAGGTAATGGGTCGTCTCAAAGATTATTTTAGACCCGAATTTTTGAACCGTCTCGATGACATCATTATGTTCGACGTACTCTCACCTTTGGCGCTCACAAATATCGTGAGTATCCAAGTAGAGAAGCTCCGCGTGCGTTTGGCCACAAAAGAGATAAAGCTTATCATTTCTCCTGACGCCCTCGCCCACCTCGCGAAAGTGGGCTACAGCCCACAGTACGGTGCGAGGCCCCTGCGCCGTCTTATCCAAGACAAAATTCTTACACCCGTTGCATCGGCCATCATCACCGAGCGTATGATGGCAGGAGGTGTGGTTACCGTCGGCACAAAGGGAAGTGGGGATGCGAGAGATATCGACATTCGTGTCGAGAAAAAGCGCGTTGCTATTCGCTCGCCACTCCGCTCAAAGACGAAATCAACACTTGCAGAAGGAAAGGGCTTTTAAGTCTCCAGCAACAGTTATTGCTGGGTAACCTTTGTTAACTCAGATCTTTTCCCAGTTACTAAATGCTCCGTCAGCACGAGCCCACCTGCTTGTGGGCAATACGTTTTGTGTTCTCTTGACTCAGTATCAAGCGGAGTCCAGTCGTACACTTTTACACAATTTTGGTATGTGCCAAGCTTGGTGGTGACGGAGAGTCCAGTAGCTACAGTGTCCCTATAATCTTCAGCTTCACCCTTGTAGTATTCCTGTCTATAGGAGTCGCCGATTTTCTGCTCGGCTTTCATCCAGATACCCGCCTTGGCGCCATCTTTCCCATGAATAAATGTGCCGGCGTGATCTTTAAAGTT
>JAYUQK010000029.1:0-4832 GCA_043756785.1 Candidatus Lloydbacteria bacterium
TATGTAATCCGCCAACTTTGTAATCGCGATGGTTTCCTGAGAGCGGGTGAGCATGTTGCGGACGATGACGGTGCCTTCGAGCGCTTCCTTCTGCCCGAAAATAAGCGCAAAGGGGATCTGCAGCTTCTCTGCGATACCGAGCTGGGTACCGAGTGAGTCTTTGTTGAGCGAATGGGTGACAGGAATACGTGCAGCGCGGAGCACCTCGATGATTTCGAGTGACTTGAGTTTCGCCTCAAAGCCGAGCTGGATGAAATAGATCTTTGGCTTTTTTACCACACGTGATGCAGCGCCTTTGTAGTTGGGCGAGAGGAGTACGCGGTCCACACCAATGGAGCTCCCCACCGCGGGGATGTCCTTCTTGCTCCCAAGGCGCTTGGCGAGGTAGTCGTAGCGCCCTCCACCTGCGAGTGAGAGTGGTGCGTTCGCTGCGTCTTCGCGCTCATGCTTTTTCTTTTTCGCGTCTTTCTCTTTGTCTGTCGCCTCGAGCTGCGTCGCATTTTCTGCGAATATTTCTGCTGGCCTGTCGTCGGGGATTTCTGTTATCTCAAATACGGTGTGGGTGTAGTAGTCGAGGCCGCGCACGAGGTAGGGGTTGATGCGGTAGGTGAGCTTGAGCGCATCGAGGTACTCGAGGACCTCTTTGAAGTGCGCCTTGGCAGAGGGGGAGAGATGCGCGATGGATTGGGGGGCTTTTTCTTTGTACGGCTGGCACTCCGCACTCTTACAGTCGAGGAGTCGGAGTGGACTCGTCTTGATGCGCTGTTTGCAGTTTGCACAGAGGTGGTTGATGTGTTTGCGGTAGTAGGTGGTAAGCTCGCGGAGGTATGGTGCGCGCGAGTCTTTGTCGCCGATAGAGTTTACGTCAATGCTGATGTTCGTGAGGCCTACCTCCTTTAAGATCATTGCGTTCAAGTAGATGATCATCGCGTCGCCAATAGACTTTGAAGAACCGATCATTTCGATGCCAAATTGCTTAAATTCACGATAGCGGCCGCGCTGTGGGTTGTCGTGGCGAAAGAATGATCCATAGTAGTAAAACTTCACCGGCTGTGGGTGTGTCTGCATCCCGTGTTCGAGGTATGCACGCATCACTGGAGCGGTGCCCTCAGGGCGGAGCGCAAGTTTGTCACCACTCTTTGTTTTGAGTGTATACATTTCTTTACCCACGAGGTCAGTATCCTCGCCATTCGTGGAGAGGAAAACCTCCTCACGCTCAAGTATGGGCACGTCGATGGGCTGGAATCCGTAGTAGAGGGCAATTTCCGAAGCCTTTTCAAAAAATCCTTGGTATTTGTGACTCTCATCTCCGATAAAGTCACGCATACCCTTTAGCGCGGTGGGGGCCTCCTTTTTTTCTGCCTTTGCTACTTTTTTCTCTGCCATACGTGTGTGAGTAAAAATAATGATAATTTACATTTAATAGACAATCCCAAAACTCTCCACAGACCCAGGGCGCACTGCCGCGGCGCTGATGGGTATGAGTCGCAAGAGTGCTTTGCCGTCCATCAGTGCTTTTGGTACGGGTCCCCATACTCGTGAGTCGGAGCTTTGGGCGCGGTTGTCTCCCATCACGAAGAACTCACTGTCGGAGAGGGTGCGGGTCGAGGAGTCAAACTTTGCGTTTTTCACGTAGGGCTCAGCGAGCACTAGTGGGGTCGTTCGGGTGCTACTGGTGATAGAGACAGTGCCATTTACAATAGCAACAGTTTCTCCGGGGAGTCCGATCACGCGCTTGATAAAATATTTTGAGGGGTCGTTGGGGTAGCGCAGGATGACGATGTCCCCACGATGATACTCACCTGCATACTTCGTTGTTTCGTCGACAATGAGATACTCCCCGTTGTGAAATGTGGGAAACATTGAGTTGCCCGATACGACAAAAGGCTGTGCCACGAAGGTGCGAATGGGGATGATGATGAGTGCGGCCACCGCGGCATAGCGGAGCGTTTCCCAAACAATTTGAAACATTGTCTGTTTCTCGACTTTTTCACCCACAGCACTGTGCATTTCGGTACGCACCTCTGCGCCACGTGGGCTTTGCGATGGTGATGCGGCGGGGGGTGTGCGCAAGTCAGTGATTGATTCTTTTTCGAGAGGCATTTGCGTATCATCATACGGGAAAGCGGCTGTTGACACAAGAGATTTTCGCGTGGCTTCTTGCAATTTTACGCACGCACGGTATCATTTTTATATTACTCGGGATAATTGAAATGTTATGGATAGAGAATCAGCAAATGTTATGGGTGATGAGCGCAAGGTTTCGACTGGGGAGTTTGTGCAAGACCCATCTACTGGCGAAGTCCTGAGTGCAGATAGGGCGAGAGCCGACGCAGCGAATGCGAAAGAAACAATTGGAGCAGATTCGTGGAGAGAGCAGCAGTAAATATTTCAAAAGAAAACCCGCATGCATAAGCATGCGGGTTTTCTTTATCGTGACGGCACTCACTCTTTTTTCAAATTCGGGGTAGTATGATAGGACTTTCAGAAATTGATGAAGCAGTTCGCAATTTACGGAAGTCCTATTATGAAATGGATAATTGTTGGACTAGGAAACCCTGGGGTGGAATACGCAAAGACACGCCACAATGCGGGGCGTATCGTGCTTGAAGTATTTCGCAAAAAAAATAATTTTCCTGAATGGGAATATAAAAAAACGTACGACGCATTAGTTTCGCGTGGCGACATCGCAGGCCAAGAAGTGCTCTTACTCCAGCCCGAAACATTCATGAACAACTCAGGGAAAAGCCTCGTCACCCTCGTGAAGAGTCGCGACGAGGCAGCACAGCTCATCGTGCTGCATGACGACGCAGACTTACCCACCGGAGCGTGGAGAAGTGCGCGTGACCGCGGCGCGGGTGGGCAGAATGGTGTCGTATCAATAATTGACACCATTAAAACTCGCGACTTTTATCGCATGCGCATTGGTGTGGCACCAGAGGTGACCCCACTTACGCCTCGCCAAAAAGCAGGAGACTTTGTACTCCAAAAATTCACCACAGAAGAACTCGCCACGATAAAAAGCAGAAGCATTGGCATCACGGAGCGCATCGTATTTCTGATCACCGAAGGGCATGTACGCTTCAAAGACACCATTAAGCATATCAAGTCACAGGACGCGTAGCAGCCCGATATGTTTCAGGGTACGTTTAAAAAAATACTTAAAAGCATCACGCGCAGGCGCTCCATCGTGCGCGTGTACCGCAGGAAGAGTGGACTTGCGGGTACAACTCATTCGTACGAGACACACAAAGAGGCTGCGCGTGCGATGGTGCACCAGAAGCTCGCACAATGGAATGCGCACTATCAGCATACCTATGGTCGTGTTGCTATACGCAACCAAAAGTCGCGTTGGGGGAGCTGCTCTACGAAGGGGAATCTCAACTTCCATTATCGCCTCCTCACCCTCCCTGAATCGCTCCAAGACTATGTGATTGTTCACGAGCTGTGCCATCTGCGAGAGTTTAACCACGGAGAGCAGTTTTGGGCTCTCGTGGCACAGACCATTCCCGACCACGCCTTTCGCCGCCGCGCACTGAAGACACATGCGGTTGAGAAAAATGGCCGCACGAGCTATACTCACCCGTATGATAGGACTCGCCTTTAGCCCCGAACAGTTCAAAACATTGCTGCGTATGGTCTATATTGCCAACACGGTCGTCAACGGCCACCGCGATGAAGACTTTGCGGTGGAATATGACGACCTCGAGCAGTACATTTTTTCCCGCGCAAAAGATGCGGGTTTTCCCGCTGCTACTTCTCGGCACAAGCTCGCCGGAGAGGACCACCACCACCCTTCGCCCACGTTTGACAACGATCCGGAGGTTAATGCGCTGCTCGACCAGTACGACATCCATGTCATGCTCGAGCTGCTCGCGGAGAAGCTTGCTGAAGGGGAGATTGAAAAGAAGTTTGGCCCAAATGCAGCAGACAAGATGCCCGCGCACGACTACGAAAATCTCTTGGGGGAATACGCCGACGCGTACAGCGGAGAATTTCTACTGAACGGGTTTAAGAATGTGGTGGTACAAAAGAGTACCTAGGAGGGGAATTGTTTTCATGTTTTTTAAAAAAATAAATGGGAATACAATTTGATGGAACGCTCGCACGCTTTTTGGTTTGAGGCTGTTAGCTCCGTGCAGAGTTTTTGTGCTGGGGCTATGGAGCCGTGATGATTAATGAATAGTCCGACCATTCCCATGATGCATGAAGGCACTTGGGCTTTCGTACTCCCCATACAAATACGCTCAACCAGTTTTGGTGTGTTGATATTTTCCTTCATGGCCTGACTGCCCACACCTTGTATGCAGGAGGACACATATGGCGATTCAGCGCCCCTACACCAGTGGAGCGCCCCCGCGTAATCATTTTTGTGGAGGCTCAGGTAATATGTCGGTGCATAGACATAGCAGTCATCTTTATAATGCTCAGGCTGCTCCCCGCAAGGGTAGAATGGGTCGCTTTCAATAAGAAATTTTGACGCGTGAGATTTTTGGTCAGTGTTGAAGTTTTCCATGAATGCACCGTTTATGCATGTCGTGCGCGCGAAGTCATTCTCATATTTCTCACACATTTCGAGGGATCGCGGCAAGTCATTTGCCGTGTAATACATCACACCGTGCCCCACTCCGTGGTAGCATTCCCAACTCAGATATTTTCCAGTGGGATATGGACTGCACACCACTTTTATGGCACCGAGGACGTCCACGTTTTTGAATAAGTGCGTTTCGATGATTCCGTGCAGGTATCCAGAATTACAAATTTCATCTTGGTACTGCATTGCAAGACCAAAATCCGCATATTTTTTGTACGCCTCGCGCCCAATCTCGTGT
>JAYUQK010000030.1:0-4735 GCA_043756785.1 Candidatus Lloydbacteria bacterium
TGCCGAGCATATTTCGAGTAAAAGAGTCCCCGCGGACTTGCGGCTAGTGGGTCTTGTGTCGGGAATCGTAGAAAAAAGCCCAAACGACATCATGAGTGCTATCCACCATGGCGTGGCGGCGGCATACCAAAAACATCAGCTACCGCTTCTTGAAGTCTCACTTCCTGCCATCTCGCCTTTTGTGCTCGGTGCGTATTTGCAGTGGCGCATGCTCACGGTCATCTACCTCGCGCGACTCATGCATGTGAACCCCTACGATCAACCCAACGTAGAGGACTACAAAGAGGGTACACGAAAGACACTTCTTAGTAACGCATAATTTATTTCATTTACTACACAAATTTATGTATCTACTTTTCGATATCGGGGGGACAAATATGCGCTTGGCGCTCTCGCGTGACGGGGTGACGTTTGGTGAGCCCAAAATAATTCCTACACCAAAAGATTTTGACGAAGGGATGCTCGCGCTCAAAAATTTGTCGACGGAGCTTTTGGGCGGGGAGAGGGCTGTTGCCGCTGCGGGGGGTATCGCAGGCACACTCTCTCGAGATAAAACTAAATTTTTGAACGGCCCACATCTCCAGGGTTGGAACGCAAAGCCCATTAAGGCGGCACTCGAGACAGCATTTGGTTGTCCTACGTTTATCGAAAACGATACCGCCATCGTGGGGCTTGGGGAGGCGGTCGCGGGCGCGGGTAAGGGGTATGCCATCGTCGTCTACCTGACGGTGTCGACGGGGGTGGGTGGCGTGCGTATTGTGCGGGAGTGCATCGACGTCTCGGCAATTGGCTTTGAGCCTGGGCACCAAATAATCGACGCAGACGGCACGCTGTGCAAAACCTCTGTATGTGGAATCGGGCTCGACCTCGAGGCGGCAGTATCGGGCACCGCCGTGACTGCGCGCTATGGCAAGAAGCCATATGAAATTACCGACGAAGGATTTTGGGAGGAGATGGCGCGCGTACTCGCGTACGGTCTCAACAACAGCATCGTGCACTGGTCGCCTGACATCGTCGTCATAGGAGGGTCCATGATGAAGCAAATAGGCATCCCCATCGACCGTGTCCGCGCTCACTTAAGGGGGATACTCCACATCTATCCCGAGCTTCCACTTATTGAACATTCCACCCTCGGCGACATTGGCGGCCTGCATGGCGCACTCCACTTTGTGAAGCAAAATCTTGGAAAGTAACTTTCACTTTGGTCCTATATGAGATAAAAAAACCACCCTAGGTGGTTTTGATTATTTGCGCTCGAGGTCAAGAAACTTGAGTTTGAATTCATTGCGGTCGTCGGCGTGGTGGAGGATGAGCGATGCTTGTCTCCATCCCAGTGGGTCGTATTCGGGAAAGAAGGTGTCACAAGGAAATACGTCGTCGATCTCCGTGAGGTACATGCGGTGTGCCAGCGGTAGGGCCTCTTTGTAGAGACTTGCGCCACCAATGATGAATACCTCCTCACTGATTCCGTTTACTCCCGCTTCTTTGAGAGCCTCCGTAAGTGAGTGCACGTGCCATACCCCCTTTGCACTCCAGTTATTGTCGCGAGTGAGGACAATGTTCATGCGGTTGGGGAGTGCGCGGCCGATAGAGTCGTATGTCTTGCGTCCCATGATAACGGTGCGCCCGAGGGTGAGCTCTTTGAACCGGGTCATGTCGCGTGGAATTTTACCCGCCCATGCCAGAGCGTTTTCAAAGCCGATGCCACGCTTCTTGTCCATTGCTGCGATGAGGGAGATGATCATATGTTCCTTGAATGAAAAACCTATACTCCGTTGAGGAGTATAGGTGAAAGTCGTTTATACGGCAATAGGTGCCTCGATTCTAGGGTGGGGGTCGTACCCCACAAGCTCAAAGTCTTCGAACTTGAAGTCGAATATCGAGTCGACCTTGCGTTTGATGAGGAGCTTGGGGAGTGCGCGTGGGGTACGCGTGAGCTGCTCGTCGACTTGGTCAAAGTGGTTGTTGTAGATGTGGCAGTCGCCCCCCGTCCATATGAATTCGCCTACCTCGAGGCCCGTCACATGCGCCACCATGTGGGTGAGTAGTGCGTACGATGCGATATTGAACGGCACACCCAAGAATGAGTCACAGCTACGTTGATAAAGCTGGCAGGAAAGTTTGCCGTCCGCAACGTAGAACTGAAATAGGCAGTGGCAGGGTGGGAGACCTGCCTTCGCCATCTGTGCGATATCTGCCACATTCCACGCAGATACGATCATGCGGCGCGAGTCGGAGTTGTGTTTGAGCTGTTCGATCACTTGTGTGATTTGGTCGATATGTTCACCACTTGGCGTCGGCCAGCTGCGCCACTGGAAGCCGTAGATGGGCCCAAGGTCACCGTATTCTTTTGCGAAGGCTTCGTCAGCCTTAATCTGCTCAATGAATTTTGCAATACCGACTCTCCATTCGTCCGAATCTGTTTTCGGTACAGGCAGTCCTTGGCGAATAAGGAATGATTTATATGGCCACTCATCCCAAATATGCACGTTATTTTCTGCGAGATAGCGGAGGTTGGAGTCACCCGCAAGAAACCAGAAAAGTTCCAACATGATGGTTTTGAATGGCAGCTTTTTCGTGGTGCACAGAGGGAAGCCTTCCGCGAGGTCGAAGCGCATTTGGTGGCCGAAGATACTCTTTGTCCCCGTACCAGTGCGGTCTCCTTTGTTCACTCCCTTTTCTTTGATGGTGCGCAGATAGTCAAGATATTGTTGCATGGCATTTTCCTGATGAATAAATGAACGGTACTGCGTTCAATATATCACGAGGTGATTTGGTGCAAAACTCGCTACAGAGAGAAGATGTGGTATAGTCATGGCCACAATGACAGACATGAAGGAAAAAAAGTTTGGATTCACTATAGAGAAAAAAGTGGGAGGGGATTCGCTTGCGCGGGCGGGAATAATACATACGCCACATGGAGATATCAATACCCCTGCATTTATCGTCGTGGGCACGAAGGCCACGGTAAAGTCGCTCACTATGGAGCAAGTTAAAACTTTGGGAGCGCAAATTGTGCTTTCCAACACATACCATCTCTATCTCGCACCTGGGGACGAGCTCGTGAAGGCGGCTGGTGGGTTGGCGAAGTTTATGAACTGGGACGGCCCGACATTTACCGACTCCGGAGGCTTTCAGGTCTTCTCCCTCGGCGTGGCATTTGGCAAGGGGATAGGTAAGGTGGCCACCGAGGAGGAGAACGAGGAGGACACCGACACAGACCACGGGCAGCTCGCAACCATCGATGATGAGGGGGTTACGTTTAAATCCCATCGCGACGGAAGTTTGCATCGCTTCACTCCCGAGCGCTCGATACAAATACAGCACAACATTGGTGCAGACATTATCGTGGCCTTCGACGAATGCACATCGCCCCATGCGCCACACAAAAGCCAGAAAACTTCACTCGAGCGCACACGTAAATGGGCAATACGTTCCCTCGACGAACACAAAAGATTGTCGCAAAAAAACCAAGGGGTACCCTCGTACAATCCGCAGGCGCTATACGGGGTGATACAGGGGGGGAAGTATCAGGACCTACGCGAAGAGGCTGCGCGCACGATAGGCGCAATGGATTTCGACGGCTTTGGTATTGGTGGGTCCTTTAGTAAGGACGACATCGGCACCGCGGTGCGCTGGGTGAATGAAATTCTTCCAGAGGGGAAACCGCGACACTTGCTTGGTATTGGGGAGCCCGTCGACTTTTTCTACGGCATCGAGGCGGGCGTCGACACATTCGACTGCGTTTCTCCGACGCGGCTAGGGCGCAACGGCTCGCTTTACACCGCGCAAGGCCGCATGCATATCATGAATGCAAAATATATTCACGACCACACACCCGTCGAGGAGGGCTGTGGCTGCTATACCTGCACACATCACACGCGCGCGTATCTCTGCCACCTTTTTCGTGAAGACGAGATGCTCGGTGCGGCGCTCGGCTCCATCCACAATCTGTATTTCGCAGTGAACCTCGTGGAGCGTATTCGACTTTCGTTATTTGATGGTACTTATGAAGCACTCAAAAAACAAACTTTGCAAGACTACTACAAGGAAATATAAATAAAATCCGCCAGTTGCGCTGGGGGATTTTCTTTTCTTCTCGTTATCACCGCATACTACGTTTCGTCTGCGATGGGAAAGTTCGGTGTCTCGTCGTCTGGTAAGTCTCGTGCGGCTTTCCAGAAGTCAGAGAGGTCAAGTTCGATCTGGTCCGTAAGGTCAATCCCTCCTGAGACCTCATCATCGTCCTCACCATCTTCTGCTGTACACGTTTTGGGATGGCCGTCGTGGCCCTTTGGAAGCACACAGTGACCAGTTGGCACAAACCCCTTTTGAGGGAATATTGGCCTCCCACATTTTTCGCCCATAAGATACGCCCCTCTTATATTGCATCTCTTTGCTCAATTTACAATTTTATGCTACCTTGTCAAGGATGGATGCAAAAAAGAATTTTAATTTACACAGTGAGTGGGAGCCTTCGGGGGACCAGCCAGAGGCAATCGCGAAACTCTATGAGGGTCTACTTTCTGGTATGCGCCACCAGACGCTGCTTGGCGTGACGGGCTCAGGAAAGACATTTACTGCAGCAAACATTATTGCCAAAGTAGACAAACCCACACTCGTCATCGCACACAACAAAACACTTGCTGCCCAGTTGGCGCAGGAGTATAAACAGTTTTTTCCCGAAAACGCGGTGCATTACTTTGTTTCATACTACGACTACTACCAACCAGAA
>JAYUQK010000031.1:0-4687 GCA_043756785.1 Candidatus Lloydbacteria bacterium
TTTTTATAGAGCTCACCCACATAAGGAATGCGCAGGGAAAGCGCCGCGAAAGTCTCTTTTCCCTCGGTGGTCTGAAGGAGCCGCCAAAAAAGAAAACCAATAATGGCGAGGAGAGCCGAGAGTAAAACTCCGTAATCAATAAGAAAATTTGAGGTACCAATCACTGCTTGGGTATAAAAAGGAAGCTCTTTTCCCGTTTCAGTGATAATCACCGCGAGTTTTGGTATTACTACCACAAGCATGAGTATCATGACGACAATAAATACGACAATCACAAACGCGGGATAAATGAGCGCATTACGCGTCTTTGAAATGAGCGCAAAAGAGCGGTCGAGGTAGTCTGCGAGGTAGCCGAACGTATTGGAGAGGTTACCCGACTCTTCGCCTGAGCGCACCATGTTGACATAAAAATCAGAAAAAACCAAAGGATGCTTGCCTAACGCACCCGACAAGGACATCCCCCCCTGAATATCCACTGCAACTTCATTCAAGTATGTTCGAATTATTTCGTTTTCCGCCTCGAGGGAGAGGAGTTGGAAGACGCGTAGGGCGGATACTTGTGCATGAAATAGTGTCGAGATCTGGCGTGAGAGTATCACTATGTCGCGGTAGGGTACTTTTTGAGTGATACTTGCAGACAATATTTTCTTCCATGGCGACATTGTGTCCGTTGCGACAATGGATACGATGACCAAGTCACGGCGCTGCAGCGACATGATGGCAATGTCGAGTGTCGCAGCGTCAATACTGCCGTTTTTTTCCCCTCCATCAATATTATCAATTGCTTTGTAGCGGTAGAGCATTTTGTGTATTAAATCATTCTTTCAAGGGCGCGGGGGTTGGATGAATGCAGGTAGGCATTTTCTGCACTAATCTCTCCTGCGCGCACCAAGTCTGCCAGAGAGCGGTTCATGTCGATCATGCCAAGCTCGGAGCCTGTCTCTATGACCATCGGTATTTCGTGTATGCGGCGCTCGCGAATGAGATTTGCGACAGCACTGTTGTTGATGAGGAGCTCATATGCAGGAACAAGTCCCCCCGAGACGCGTGGGATAAGCCGCTGAGAAAATATTCCCGCGAGGGATCCGGAGAGCTGCAGGCGAATCTGGTCTTGCTGCGAAGGAGGAAAAGAGTCGATAATGCGGTCGATCGTCTGGGATGCGTTATTGGTATGCAGTGTCGAATACACCATATGCCCCGTCTCAGCGGCAGTGACGGCAGTCGCGATGGTGTCGAGCCCACGCATTTCCCCAATGAGAATGATGTCCACGTCTTCACGGAAACACGCCCGTAGTGCGCTACTAAAGTCTTTTGTGTCAAAACGCACTTCGCGCTGGCTGATGATACTGCGGTCGGGAGTGAAGATGTATTCGATGGGGTCTTCAATGCTGATAATGTTTTCCGCGCGGTCATGGTTGATCATCTCAATCATCGATGCAAGGGTCGTGGACTTTCCTTGGCCCACGGGACCAACGACGAGGAAAAATCCTTGCTTGCGGCGCGTAAAAATCTCAAGTATGGGCGGGAGACCGAGCTCGCTAATCGTCTTTATTTTTTTGGGAATGAGACGGAGTGCTACGGCGACAGAACCTTTTTGGAAAAAACCGTTACCGCGAAAGCGGGCCTCCTTGCCAAAAGAAAAAGAAAAATCGATCTCCTTGTCGTCGATAAACATTTTATAATTTGCATCGTCGAGGAGCTCCCTTATGAGTCCGAGGGTGTTTGCTACCTCTAAAATGGGTTTTTTGACCAATGGAATCAGCTCTCCCGATACACGAATGGTCGGATGACGGCCCGCAACGAGGTGGAGGTCAGATGCACCCTCGTGTATGACCGTCAGCACCAAGTCTTCAAGTTCTTTTTTATATTCTGTTTGCGTCATAGTATCGTAGCTTCTTAATGTTATGGTTAGGGTGTTTGCGTGACTGGCTTTTTGCCCCTACGTGCGATGGCTTCCTCGACTTTCTCGACGACTTCAGAGGGGGTCGCGGATGCCTTGATAATGTATCCTTCGGCACCAAGTGCAAGACCGCGGTCGATATCTTCTTGTTGCCCTAGGTTTGAAAGAATGATGACAAGTGCACCCTTCGCGAGCACCTCCTTTCTGACCACTTCGAGAAATTCAAAACCATCCATGGCAGGCATCACAAGGTCAACAACGATGATTTCTGGCGTGAGTCCAGAGCGGAGCATCTCCAGTGCCTCAAGCGTCCCAGGTGCACTCGTCACGTGAAAATTCTTTTGGGAAAATTTGAGCGCATACATGTCGAGTAAAAATGCGTCGTCGTCAATAATCAAAATATTATAGCTCTCGTGATTGGGTTTTTCTTTTGTCATATGACGTAGTATATAGGACTTACGCAAATACTGCACCACGACAACGCCTTACACATTTTGAGAAACTGTCGCACTGCTGGTGTGCGCTTATTATACAATATTACTCACTTCATCAAAAGGAATAATCCCCGCAAATGCTTTTTTGAGGGCGTCGTCCTTCATGGTAAGCATGCCTTTTTTGCGCGCCATCTCGTAGACCGCCTGTTCGGTGGGGTTCGTAAGTATGACGTGTTCGAGCTCGCGATCCATCTTGAGGAACTCAAAAACGGCCGTACGACCCTTGGTTCCCGATGGGCATGCGGGCGATGGTACCGCGGTGTATACGTTTTCGGGAATAACAATGGCATCGCGTGCAGACTGGGGCAAGTCGGCAAACTGTCTATTAATCATGAGACGTTCGCTTTCCGAAATGGATACGGGCTTTTTTGACTCTCCACACATGGTCCGCAAAAGACGCTGCCCCATGGCCATAATAAGTGTGGGGGCGATAAGGTATGGGTCGACCTCCATGTCAATAAGACGAGGGATCACCCCTGCAGCGTTGTTGGTGTGGAGCGTGGAGAACACTAAGTGCCCCGTGAGCGCAGCTTGCACCGCAAGCTGCGCTGTCTCTTTGTCACGGATCTCTCCCACCATGATAATGTCGGGGTCTTGGCGCAATATCGAGCGTAGCCCGTTTGCAAAGGTGTACCCTATCTCGGGTCGTACTTGGGATTGATTCACTCCAGGGATATTGTATTCGACGGGGTCCTCAAGGCTAATAACGTTACGTTTTTCACGATCAAGCTCAGAGAGCATCGAATAGAGTGTCGTGGACTTCCCAGAGCCAGTGGGACCAGTGATGAGAATAAGCCCGTAGGGTGTAGCGATGGCGTCACGCACGAGCTTGAGTGACTCGGGCGACATGCCCATCATATCGAGTGTTTGTACTCCTTTTCCAGTATCCAAAATACGCATCACCACTTTTTCGCCATAATAGGCGGGGAAAGTAGAGACGCGGAAGTCCACTTTTTTTCCTTCCATGCGGGCACTAAAGCGCCCGTCTTGCGGCTTCCGTTTTTCGTCCAGCTTCATCTGCGAGAGAATTTTAATACGTGCGACCACTGCACTGTGAATGTTTGTGGGGAGGATGAGCGACGTGTACATGACACCGTCGACGCGAAAGCGGACGCGCACCTTTTCTCCCACGTGCTCAATGTGCACATCTGACGCATTTCCCTCGACGGCATGTTTTAGAATAACCGCAACAATTTTGGTCACCGGTGCATCCTCGACAATTTTTGTTTCCCCACCACTCACTTCGACATGCTCATGTGACGTCACGGACGAAACACTGTCTGTGATGGTATCATCCACGACAAGGCGATTATCTTCGGAGTCGAGCTCTGAGAGTGCGCTCGTGACTTCACCAGAGAGGTTTTTATATTGAACAAGTATGCGATTAAAGTCGAGCTGCGAAATAAGGAAAAGCTGGAGTGGTATGCCGAGCTTGGATGCAATAAACTGTGCCACATCGCGCGCCTGTGGAAAATCGGGATCTACCATTCCTATTGCGAGCACCTTGTTCTCCACGCCAAGTGGCGCAATGTGGTAGTGCCGTGCAGACTCCTCGGGGATATACTTCAGTACGTCGGTGGGAATTTTTCGTTCGCCGAGCGCCTGCGCGGGCATGGCATAGTATTCGCTCTTGAGCGTCAGTACTTCGTCGAGGGTCATTCCACCTTTAGAGAGGACTTCGTCTATCCCGCCCTCGGCTTTTTGTGACTCTTCCGTAAGTAGTGGTATGTCACCTTCAGTGAAGAGACCCTTTTGTGACAAGAAGAGGAGAAAATTCATAGCGTGTACATAATGATAACAAAAATAAACGCCACTGCACACCACTCCCCTGCAGCAAGGAGTAATTAGCGTACCGGGGGCACGGGCACCTTCGTGGGTGACGTCGTTTTTTGCACAACGCTGGAAGGTTTCTGTACCGTAGCTGGCACAGGAGCGCCACTCGACTGCACTTTCATTACCCGCACGTCGTCCGGCAAAGAGAATGGATAGGCGCGGCCCTTTGTGGATGTGGCATAGGGCGGGGTGAAGTCTTGGAGCGACAGAAGGGCTGGGTCGGACAAAAAAGCGACATCAAACTTAATTGAATTGAGCTGGTTTAAAATTTCCTTGCTCTTCGCACCCAGTCCACCACTCTCACCAGGAGAAGCGACTCCGGAGAGAGGAGACTCGACGGAGAGTAGTGCGCCTGGAGAGCCGAGGTCAATAACAGCACCACTCACCATTGCCCGAGAAATAACCACAACGCCAATGGGCACAATGAGGATGACGAGTATGTCGATGAGCAGCTGTTTAT
>JAYUQK010000032.1:0-4615 GCA_043756785.1 Candidatus Lloydbacteria bacterium
CAGTAGGACTCGGTATGATAGGCCCAGGTATCGGCATCGGCCTATTGGTTGGGCGTGCATCGGAGGGCATCTCACGCAACCCTGATGCATACGGAAAAATATTTTCTACCATGCTCTTGGGTGCTGCATTTACCGAAGCACTCGGCTTATTGGCCTTCGTGATGGCAATCGTTATTATGTTCGTTTAGTAAAAGCGAAACGACACACGCATCATTATTATGGAAGAAATAGCAAAAGTATTCGGCATTCATTGGAAACTGCTCGCCGCACAAATGGTGAATTTTTCTATTGCACTTTTTGTGTTACACCGTTACGTGTATAAACCCATTTTTGCCATTCTTGCAGAACGTCAAGAAAAAATCGCAAAAGGACTACAAGACGCAGCGCATGTGGCCACTGAGCGCATACGCCTCGACGAAGAGGGCGTCCTTCTTTTGCGGACTGCGCGAGAAGAGGGGGGCAAGATTGTCGAAACCTTACGCAAAGAGGGGATAATAGAGGAGGGCAAGATTGTGCGAGAGGCACAAGAGAAGAGCGCGGCCCTCATTTCCGAGGCACAGGCACGTGCAAGAGAAGAGCATGCCCACATGCTGCGCGAGAGCGAAAAAGATATTGCAAAAATGGCCATACTTGGCGCAGAGAAGATATTACGAGCAAGCGTCGCGCAAGCATAAATCATATGCGCGCTTCTTGGTATGCACGAGCACTCTACGACATCAGCCTCTCCGACCTGCTGTCTGAAGAAAAGACCATGGCGCATTTTATGGGCACGCTTTCAGCAAATGGCCACACACACATGCTTCCCCGCATCCTCCGTGTATACGAACGCATCGCCACAAAAGAGGCAAAGAAAGAAACGATCGTCCTCACCACTGCGACAGAAATCCCCGAAGCGCATGTCGCCGCGCTTCTGCGCAAAGAGCCATTCTCTCACATCCTCTCCGGCGCTCACCGGCGCGTGGAGCGGGTGGTAGACGAGAGCATCATTGGCGGGGCCATCGCACGCACAAGCACCCTGCGTGTGGACCACAGCCACAAAAATATGCTCGTGCAAATTTATCAAAACATGACCAATCAATTATAAACAACACATCATGGAACACATTGTCGAAAAACTGAAAAAGCAAATCACCAACTTCTCACCGAAGGAACGTTCCGAAAAGATAGGCATGGTCGTTTCTGCTGCCGACGGCATCGCGGAAGTAGACGGGCTCGACGAGGTCATGATGGGGGAGATGGTCCTCTTTGATACGCACGAAGGGAAGCCGCTCGAGGAAAGTTTGGGCGAAGGGCAGCTTTTGGGCATGGCACTCAACCTCGAAGAAGATACCGTCAAGATCGTTATTCTGGGAGACTTTATGAAAGTGAAGGAGGGGATGACGGTGCGGGCGACTGGGCAGATTCTCTCGATCCCCGTTGGCCCCGAGCTCGTCGGCCGCGTGGTGAATGCACTCGGAGAGGCTATCGACGGAGGGCTTCCCATCATCACGAAAAGTCGTAATCCCATCGAGCGGAAGGCATATGGCGTCATCGAGCGTAAGTCTGTCTCCACGCCACTGCATACGGGCATCAAAGCTATAGACGGGATGGTCCCCATCGGCCGTGGGCAGCGTGAGCTCATCATTGGCGACAGGCAGACAGGGAAAACGACCGTTGCCATTGACGCCATCCTCAACCAGCTGAACGAACCGAAAGAAGAGCGACCAATTTGTATCTACGTTGCCATCGGGCAAAAAGAGTCGAAGGTCGCACGCATTGTGCAGCAGCTGAAGGAGCGTGGCGCGATGGAGTACACCATCGTGGTATCCGCGGCAGTTTCATCTTCCGCTGCACTCCAATTTTTAGCCCCATACGCGGGTGCCGCCATCGGAGAGTATTTTATGGATGCAGGAAAGGACGCGCTCGTCGTATACGACGACCTCTCCAAGCACGCCGTCGCCTACCGCCAAATGTCGCTCCTCATGCGCCGCCCACCAGGGCGCGAAGCATATCCTGGGGACATTTTTTACCTGCACTCAAGGCTTCTCGAGCGCGCGGCACGCCTCTCCGACCAGATGGGCGGAGGGTCGCTCACCGCGCTCCCCATCATCGAGACGCAGGAAAACGACGTCTCGGCATATATTCCCACGAACGTCATCTCTATTACGGACGGACAAATTTATCTCGAAACCGACCTTTTCAACAAGGGCATCCGCCCTGCGATCAACGTCGGTGTATCCGTCTCGCGCGTGGGCTCCTCGGCGCAAACAAAAGCAATGAAGAAGGTGGCAGGGAAACTGCGCCTTGAGCTTGCGCAATTCCGTGAGCTCGAGGCTTTCGTGCAATTCTCTTCCGACCTCGACGAAGACACCAAGCGCCGCATCGAAAAGGGTAAGCTCATGGTGGAGGTGTTGAAGCAAGACAAGGGAGTGCCTATGCCATTCGAAAAGGAGGTGACCATGATCTACCTCGCAGGCTCCGGTATGTTCGACGGCGCCGACAAGTCGCGCATCGCGGAGCTCGAAACAAAGCTTTTTGCGATGCTCGACACACAATACGCTGCTACGTTAAAAACAATCGCTGACTCAAAAGACCTGAGCGATGAATCTCAAAAATCCCTCAAAGAAGCGGCCGCATCTTTTATTCTTACGGAAAAAGATCTTTTCGCAAACGCATAACACATGTCCCTCAAGTCCGTTAAGAGTAAAATAAAGTCGATCGACAAGACTCGCCAAGTGACGAAAGCCATGGAGGCTGTGTCGGCTGTCAAAATGCGCAAAAGCCAAGCGAGTGCTATTGGCATTCGCCCCTACGCACTTTCTGCACTGCAGATTCTGCAGAGCATTTCGGGCTCTATCGAAGCGACCAATCACCCCCTGACGACCGCGCGGCCCATTCGTCGGACCTGTCTCATCATCGTTTCTGCAGATAAGGGTCTTGCGGGAAGCTACGGGTCACAACTTTTTAAGCATGTGTACAAATTTATTGGTGAACAAAAACTCACTCCAGAAAACACACTGCTTATTTGTGTCGGCAAGAAGGCATACGAGCATTTCCAAAAGCGTGGGTGGGAGATTATCGGACATTACGAAAAGTGGAGTGAGGCGATACCATTTGCCCACGTGGAGCCACTTGCAAAAGAAGTGGAGGAACGCTTCGTTAGCGGCGACGTCGACCAAGCGTACATCATTTACACAAACTTCATCTCCACGCTCACGCAGCTGGTGTATGCACGGCAACTATTGCCAGTAACCCACGAAGGAGTAGAGGAGGTCGTGCGCGGTATCACCCCCACGAAAGGAAAGTTTTCTGACCCGACTAATGTTGCCAGTACGAAGGAGGTGGTGCGTGAATACACCTTTGAGCCTTCCGCGGAGATAGTATTGACCTCGCTCATTCCCACCCTTTTCCACATCCAAGTCTACCACTCCATCCTCGAGGCGAATGCGTCTGAGCACTCAGCGCGCATGATTGCGATGAAAAACGCATCCGATAACGCAAAGGAAATTTCTCGAAACCTCAAGCTCCGCTTCAATAAAGTACGCCAAGCGGCAATCACGCGCGAGGTCTCCGAAATAGTCGGGGGAATGGAGTCGATGAAGGTCGTTGACGCATAAATTAATTTTTCATACACTTAGACCCATATGGCAATAATTACCAAAGAAGATGTCCTCGATGCAATCGACGACCAGAGTGAGAATAAGCTGGAGATGCTCACGGAGTATTGGCAGCTCCTCGGCGAGGAGGGGGAGAAGACACCGAGCAACCTCATCCTCTACAGTATCTCCTGTGCGCAGATGCTCTATGCAGCAAAGGAATACCAAGACACCATCGACTGGCTTGATGCCATTATGCTTGATATCGCCAAGACCTACGGCGAAGAATCCGAACAATACGAGCAATTTGTGGAAAATGAAGAGCTGGAAAATCTCCGTATGAATGCGCTTGATAAAAGTAGTCTTGAGGAAGAGGAAGAAGAGGACTTCGGGGAAGACGAATAAAAAACGCTATGGATGACCAACAAACAAACGACACTCCAAACACACAAAATGGGGATATATCTCTTGGAGGGGGAGTAGACATTGTCGCACCACAAACAGATATTGACGACGTAGTAATAGAGTCGTATAATGAAGATATGCTTGATGGTGGCGAGATGACCCCAAAGGACCACATCAAGCGTTTGCGCGAAAAGCTCAGTGAGTCTTCGGCTGAAAAGCAGCAATATCTCGATGGCTGGCAGCGCCTGAAAGCTGATTTTGCAAATTATAAAAAGCGTGAGGATGAGTCAAAGACAGAATTCATTAAATTTGCTCGAGAGGGACTTATTGCCGACCTCCTCCCCACCTTGGAGAGCTTTCACATGGCTTTTGCCAATAAAGAGGCATGGGGCAAGGTAGACCCCACATGGAGGACGGGAGTGGAATACATCCATACACAGCTCACTCAAGCCCTCGGGAGCCATGGCCTTACACCCGTCGACCCCATTGGCGAAATGTTTAACCCCAACGAGCAGACCTCTATAGGTACAATCCCCACAAATGACGCCGCACAAGACCACAAGGTGGCAGAGGTCGTCCAGCTTGGGTATAAGCTCAACGGTAAACTCATTCGCTCGCCCCGAGTCAAGATATAC
>JAYUQK010000033.1:0-4438 GCA_043756785.1 Candidatus Lloydbacteria bacterium
CCCGGGTTCGCTCTCTACATCGTAGAGTACGTGGTCTTCAAACCACGTGAGTTGCCTCATTCGGAAATCGAGGGATCAAAGGTTGCTACACGCCTCCCCCTCGCTTATCGCAGCTACGCTACGTCCTTCATCGCCTCTTAGTGTCAAGGCATCCACCATACACCCTTGGGTTCTATTGGGAACCCAAAAAACCATTTCGTTTTACACTTCTAGACTTACGCCTAGGCACATGCAAAACCGAACCGCAATATTTATTTTTTGTTCTCGAATGCGAATTACTCCGCATCCGTGAATGTTTCTGTTTTTGATGTGATCCAATGCTTACCGACGAAAAGACCTCCTTGCGGATGGAATTTAAAGTAGACATTGTTGTTGCTCGATGATCACACCTTTTGCATTTGTTTATACTGCTCCTGAAAAGACAGTATAAACAGTTGTATATCTTCCGATATACACTACCTCTCGGTGTTACCGCCAAGGATACTATCCACTGGCAAATCGAGGGCAGAATTTAAAATACAATGTCAAAGAATTTCCATCCATCCATTTTCCTCCCTTAAATAAAAATCCGCTTCTTCGGCGGACACAAACCAAATGAACGGCGTGTATCGCGCTTTATTGCTTGGATTTATAAAGGTTTCTCATAACTGCGTACTTGCTAGTATAGCCATATCCGAAAGGGTGTCAAGCGATTATCAAAGTCCTTCTGTATATTTTGTG
The DNA here is from genome assembly GCA_043756785.1 of Candidatus Lloydbacteria bacterium. Lineage (GTDB taxonomy): Bacteria > Patescibacteriota > Minisyncoccia > Phycocordibacterales > UBA6899 > MHLP01. The sequence continues at coordinate 721 of JAYUQK010000033.1, forward strand.
GATACCCTGTGGAAAGCCCAAAAAGTAGGGCTTTTTTGATAAATTAAGGCATATTGTTTACCACTCGGACTGCCTGGAGTCAGGTGCTTTTTTCGACTCAATGTGAATTAAACAACATACTTGACACTAAGTCTATTATAGTATAGAATATACACAGAAGAAATTCCTTCTCAAATTACGTCATTTTCAGGAGACCCACATGAATACGATTCGATCTTGGTGGGAAGCCCTTAGGCTTCTCCCCTGCGCAGTTACTGTCTTCCTGGCATACGGGAAGAAGGGATACTATCCGTGGCACCATGTCACGAGCGCGATCGGATCGTATTACAAAGAAAAAAAGAAATTAAAGGCAGCAGTGCTCGTGGAATACTTATGGGGATTCTTCCCCATTGGCACTCTTATGTGTTCTATCGATGCTGGGTGGCTCCCAGTCGACGTGATGTTTTCGCATGAAATGCAGAACATCCGTCGAGATGGTGGCCGTCTGGGCTACTTTGGCAAATTTGCCGTCATCCCCCGCCTCCACGGCAAGCGCACAGGAAAGCATCTGATCGACAACGCGATACGCTGGGGCAGGACAGAGTGCCTGTCACACGTCGTGGTCATCGTACACCCCACGCATGTAAAATATTACAAACACATGGGATTCACGGTGGTGAGCCGGAGCCACGACACCACACCAAGACTCGAAAAAGCTCCTGCCGTATTACTCGTACTCGAGGTGAGCTGCTTCAACGCAGAGAGACGGCACCACATCGACACAGCACTCTGCCTGAATCACGACAAGTTCCATCCTTCGCGTCGACATACCTTAGACGGCATGAGCTAACCAAAAACCCCGCACAGCGGGGCTTTTTTATTTACACTCAAAAATTGTGTAGCTTTACTACTTCCCTCCGCTCATTTCCTTGCGTGTCTCACGAATGAATTCTGCAGCGGCTTCTTTGCCACCGAGTCCAAATGCAAGCCCACCAGCCAATGCGAGCATTGCCACAAATCCAGCAAAGATCGTGTACATATACTGTGGTGCAATGCCGAGCTGGGAGAGTGCGGTGAGGATCGCAAACATCCAGATAGCCCAACGCGTCATGGTGCCGAGCATCTCGGACACATGCGAGCCGACGGCCTTCGTCGCCCCCGAGACTATTCCGCTCAAGAGGTCTGCTGCGATTGAAGCTACAAAGAGAATGACTGCCGCAACGATAACCTGTGGAATGTACGTGAGCACCTGTGACAAGTACACATTTACCTGCGAGAGGCCGAGGATGTCAAAAGCAGCGATGAGAAAGACGATGATAAAAAAGAGTTTTGCGAGCCATGCAAAAAATGCAGGCGCGTCGAGTGTGTATCCCGCCTTTTGGAGAAACTTATCGACCCCTGCTTTTGCAAGCCACTCGTCGGCCTTGACCGCAGAGACGAGCTGGTGCACTACGCGACCCACCGCGACGCCAAAAATCCACCCAAGAATAATAAAAACAAGTGCCGCGAGTAACTTTGGGGTTGTTTCCGCGACGCCACCTGCGACGTCGCGAAGCGAGGAGACGAGATTGGTTTGTAACATTTCGAGCATAAAAAATAAGACTTAAAAAAAATAATTAATCTTTCAGAATAGTGTGATATTATCCTACAGTTTATTATACCAAGTAGTACAAAAATGTGTGGAAACGCAGTATGACCCTGTGGAAAACGATTGCATTGCGTGTGTGCAGGAGAAAATATGCCTCAACGACAACTTAAAATAAATTGAGCTTATTGAGTACCACCAGATGTGGGTAGTCGATGATGTCGCGGATGAATTTGTCGTAGATACCAAAGCGGTATTCGAAGTCGGTCGTTTCCATGAGGCCGTAGGTGAGCTCACGTCCAAGCTCCGCCTCGAGACGGCGCAACACCCCTTCGATGACGGGCTTCTTCATTTTGTCTCCCACGATGAGCACGTCGACGCGAGACTCTACTTCGTCAATAAAAATTCCCGCGACGATGATGAGCTTGAGCTGCCCGCAGTTGCGGAAGCGCGCAGCCACGTCTTCTTTACCTAGAGCTATTTCAGTAACGAGCGATCGGAGCGCGGCAAGATAGGGGAAGGTCGAATCCATGCTGTAGCCAGCGACTTTGCGCTTCTCAAGTATGCCATTTTTTCCTGAAGCCTTTGGCTTCATTTTCACCACCGTGCGTGCTTTTATCAGCCCAATATCTTCGAACATGCGAATTTCTTTTTGGAGCGTCGCGCCGCTTATTTTACTGCGCTTCCCCATCTCCGTCTTGTCGAATACGTCCTCGGGGTTCATCAGAAAGAGCCGCATTAATTTGACGCGTGAAGGGCTACCGAAAAGTTTTGCGAGAATATCCATGAGATTCATTGTACTATGGCGCGCATGAGTGGCGCCATGACATTTTCCCCAGAAAACAAAAAAACCGCCTTGAAAAGGCAGTTTTGCAAGCATGACTCAGCATTGCGCAGCAAAAAATAGTGGCAGCTGCTCGTTGTGTAGCATCGGGACGAATGCAGGCGAGACACACTTCCCAGAGGCGCTCCCGGGGCAGTCGTTGCCACGAAGGCGCACCGTGCATTCTATGCTTCCTGGAGTGAGGCTGCAGGGAAACTTTTGTAGTCGATACGCGGCAAGGGAAACGACATTTGACGGCGAGGTCGGGTTTTCCAATATGCGCTCCTTCATACTCTCTGTGCACACTCTAAAGCAAAGTTGCTGATTTGCAAGAAAAAACGGCACGTTGTGCCGCCTCATTTATTCGCTCCCCATCCCGACAACTTCCCGCTTTATGGCTACGAGCCAGTCTACCCAGCGTGAAATCGTAATTGCGCGGAGTACTACATCTCTGCCCTCCGCATCAGGTACAGCCAGTCGCTCGTCGAGGCCTCTAATCCACTCCGGCACAGAGAGACGCCACGCAGGAGTGAGTATGGGTATATTTTCCGGACCAAAAACATCGTCTCCGGATTTCCAGCCTGTCGCCTCGGCAATCTTTGCATAAAGTGCAAACAAGAAACAGTCACCAGCTTCGCCGTTTGGCCACCCAAGCGGCTCTTCGATCCAGTATGCAAACTGCCGATGCAACGCATCAGGAAGGCGGAAATATTCCTCGTACGGAATGAGGATCATCCCATTTAAGTTAATCAGCTTTTTCTGTTGCAGCTCGCTTATTACAGAAAGAATTTTTTTACTCGGAACAAACATGTTCACAACGCGTTCCTCGCTGACTATCTCCCCTTTGCCGTTCTTGCGTTCATAGAGATACACATGCATGACGTCTGGTGTTGTGCCGAGCAAGCGTTCCACGTCTTGGACATACAACATGCCCACATTGTGTTCTCCCATATATGCACCAGCCTTATGCCGTGTCCAAATATCCTCCACTGCCTCTGCAAGACTCATTCCCATCCATGGATGCAAGTATTCGCGGCGAAGCTCGGTACGCACCACTTCGCGCGCAGCCTCCTTGGCAGGGCAATTGGACCCATTGCCCGTCATGACCATGGTGCGCCGCACAGGAAAGACTTCGAGCGTTGTCCACCGCCACTTGAGGTCGCAGGGGCACATTAGGGTCATCCACGAACCACCATCCTGCTCTTTGGACTCAGCGTGTGATTCACGCATCAACACAACGGGGTGCCGTGGATTGTTTTCAAACTCACGCAGAGACGTGAAGCAAATCTTGCGGTGCTTTGCGAGTGTGCCTAGCTTTTTTTGTGAAAGGG
>JAYUQK010000034.1:0-4433 GCA_043756785.1 Candidatus Lloydbacteria bacterium
CATGCCTTGCCACCATAAATAACCGTGCCGTTGTTGTTCAACTTTGCATAGCGCTGCCCTTGCTGCAAGGATCGGGCGAGCTTCATGTTCCATGGTACAAAAACAAGCTTTGCATCCTTGGCATCCTCCTTGCGCATCAAGAGCTCCATCCCCACATTTTGGTAAATATTGGAATGAAGCACTGCTGCACAAAAATACTCCTTCTTGAAATCGTCAACGGAAATTGGTCTTGGCCTGCCCAGAAGGTCTCCGAACGCAGTCCACCCAACAGTAAAGGTGGCAACAGAAAGCGCGAGTGCCACAAGGCGCATGCGCCACTCACGGCGGGACCATATGACAATGACGCCGAGGCTAAGTGAGAGGAGTGCGAGCAACACGGCGTAGATAAGCACTGCTGAATTGGTGGTTGTCATTGGGTTAACTCCTCATAGAAGTCGTTAACACTCTGTTCGTCGAGCTCACCATCTTCACGAATAGTGAAGCGCGCCACGGTAATCTGCTCTTTCTGTACACGCAGTATCGCATTTCTGGTGATGATGCGCTTCATTGGAAAGACTCCCTTTGACTTGGTGCTAATGACGACCGTAATGGGAATCTCGAGGTCTTTTTCTTTCTCCCCGTTTGCAAAATAATGCAAATTTACGATGTATTCTCCAGCAGGGAGGCCGCGCGTAGACACCAGCTCGTAGTTGCGATCAGTCGTATCGTTCGTCGTACCCAAGTCGTCACGCAGAAGATTGAGGGTTTTTCCAGAGCGATTAGAGAAGCCAACGGGCCTATCGTCGTCTGGTGACTTTACCCAAAGGTCGATATCGATATTCATCGGCTCCATGCATACGGGAGTCGCCCCGCCCTGCTCATACTTCCTACACCCTGGCCACTCAATCTCCACCGTCATGTCACCGACGGATTTTGCGTCCTCCGCTTTTGCTTCCTTCTTTTGAATCGGCTGAGCGAAAGCAAGTAAGAGTACCGCAAGTATCATGAACGCAAACATGAACTTCTGAAGTCCCGCCAAGGGGATGTAAGATAGCCCATGTGTGCGGCGTTCACGCGCCTTGTTGTTGCGCATAGTACACCCCAGCTTTCTTTACCCAAGAGATGAGTTTCTGTGTCCCATCATCGAGCACTTCAAAAAGGAAGTCGAGCCACAAGGCGGCGATTCCCCCGAGGAGTGCAGGATACACCGCGATGCGTAGTCCAGGGGAAACTTTGTTGATAAGCCCGAGCATTTGCGCGGGGTCAGTGAGTGGTATGTCGAACACCTTCAGTGTGATGGCAATGCCCACAAGTGTGCCTATGAATCCGATAGCAGCGAGACGCGCGAGATAGTACGCGATGCTGTTCAGCCACATACCCACGCCATCAGCAAATATTTCCCCGATTTCGCGGCGCCCATCGTTGTCGAGCCCCTGAATGTCGTTGATGTACGTCGCGACGAGAGAACCCCCTGATTCGATGGCCTCTTGCTCCGACCTTTTCTTGGCACGCAGATAGTGCACATAATCTTGTGCAGTGTTGAGCTCGACTGACGTGCGCCAAATTTTCCATGTACACCCAAGGAGGGCGAGGAAAAATAACACCGCAATCGCGCGAGAAATGTAGAGGGTGTCCATCACAATGATGTCGGTAATCCCCCCAAACTTCCAAACAACAGCAACAAAAATAACACCCAGCGCGTTGATAATGAACCAACGCATGAGTAGCAGATACTTCGTATCGCCAGAACTCAACTTAGTCATAATCAGCTCCTTAAAAATTGACAAGAAACTATTCCTATTTCTCATAATATGCGCGGAGTACGGTGTGACAAGTAAAATACAAATAGCACACACTTCTTGTTTTTTGTAAATAGCTATCCCCCATTCGCCCCACACTTCTTTGCTATAATGCGCCCATGGATATGGAATCAATCGTGCTGGGGTTTAGCTATGTCGGGGTATTTGGACTTATGGTGGCGAATGGTTTTTTTTCTTTCCCGTCGAGCCAAATACTTTATATTCTAGTGGGGTATTTCGTAGGTACGGGATTTTTAGGCCTCATCCCCGCTGCGCTTGCAGGAGCCCTCGGGAACACTCTCGGAAATATTTTTCTCTACGAAGTCGTGAGGAGAAAAGGAGTGGGGTACATTGAAAAATTTGGCATCTTTCGCAAGGAAGATATAAAGCGCGTCGAAATTGTTTTTCGTAAAAAGGGATTGTGGTTTCTCTTTATCGGGAAACTCCTGCCCGCTATCAAAGTATTCATCCCCATCCCTGCAGCGCTCGGGCATGTCGACCGCAGAGTATTCGCCAGCATCATGTTCGCCGCTTCATTCCTGTGGTCACTCTTGTTTATCAATATTGGTCTCCTTTTTGGCAGGGGCGCAGAGATGTGGAAGTCCTACGGTCTTGTACTTATGCTCGTTGCTGCCACCGTGCTCTTTCTTTTTTATAGACTCCTTCACTCCGACGCTGTCACGGCACAGATGGGGCAGGACGCTCCACCTCATGGTGCATAGTGCGATGTTCGCGCCAAAGAAAAAGCGCGAAGACAACATAGCATATTCCTACCGATGCAAAGGATAGAGGAATGCTCACTGCGGCAAACGGAATGTGCGCGACGCCCTCTGCAACAAATAGTATCCACGAGAGGAGGGCGTATGCGGGGAGGGCGAGCATATGCGCGAGTGGAGGTACGATATACGCTCCGAGTCCGGCGATAAACCCCGTAAGCATGGTGAGCGGAATCGCGGGGAGCACGAGCATATTTGCGGGCAACGAGAAAAGAGAAAACAATCCCGTCTGATACAGGAGGAGCGGGAGTACCATGCATTGCGTAGCAACTGTGGAAACAAATACTTCGCGGACGACTTTGTACCGCCGAAAGATTTGTGTGTGACGTTCGACTACGGGCGACACGAAAATGAGCCCGAGTGACGCCAAGAACGAGAGCTGAAATGAGGGGTCAAATGCGAGTATGCTCGGATTTTGGAGCACCATGCATGCACCCGCCAGAAGGAGCGCGCGACCCATCGTGTGGGTACGCCCCGTCGCGCGTGCGAGGAGTGCAATGATGGCCATAATGGCGGCACGCAGCACCGTGGCCCCCGCTCCTGTCATAAGGGCGAAGAGCACAATACCCACTCCGCCCATCGACAGACTCCCGTAAAACCCGAGGAAACGAAAAGTCGACACAAGCCACTCCGACACGATGGTCATGTTATACCCCGAGAGCACCACGATATGGACGATGCCTGCAACACGAAAAGTTTCTTGCCACGCACTCCCGAGAGACTGTTTCCCGCCAAGCAAAAGTCCGCCCAGAAGTGCGCTGTGTGGCTCAGGGAAAAGCATGGCAAGCTTTTCTTGAAAACCATGCTTCATACGGTAGAGCGCACCAATAAGCGCGTTGCCATTTTCATGCGTAGAAAATTCAATCTGCGGAAAAAATATTTGATACTGTACACCCTTTGAGGTGAGGTACATCGGGTAGTCGAACACGCGCCCATCACCTTCGGAAAACTTTTTGGGTACGGCAAGCTCGCCCTTCACGCGGAGTACGTCACCATATTGGTACTCTGGGTAACGAGGGGCGAAAACAAGTACACGCGTCGAGACTCCGTCTGCAATACTCGTTCCTTCAACCGTGCGCACGAGTAAGGTGAGATGCGTACTTGTCTCGCGTATATCTGGCTCGTCGACGACCATGCCCACAAGTGTGACGGGCGAAGAAACATGGCCATCCATGAGTGCTGAGCGCGGAGTCTCTTGCCAATAAATAAAGCGAACCATCCCTAACAGCAAAAAAACAGTCATGAGGGTGGCTGTAAAAAAGATACTCCGACGGTAGCACAATCCCACAAGTAGAAAAACAACAGCAAGAAAGATGAGGAAAAATAAAAAACTAGTAGGAAGGGTGAATGCCGAAGCGAGTCCAACACCGAGGATGAGTGCCAAAAGTAAATGTGGAAAAAGTGCTTTTATATCGAGCATTTTTTGATAGTACTACAGAAAGGTCGGGCTGCAAAAAACTCCTAGAGTGTGGCCCCCCAAAGACGCAGTATCGCGTGCTCATCCGACGGTGAGAGTGCCTTTTTATACTTCACGCCAGACTTACCCTTCACGCGCCTTTCGCACTCCCCCCATGTTGCGTGCCGCATTGCGACCCCTCCAACGAGTGAGAGGTAGGAGTAGGCTTTTGCCCGCGAATGCGCGCGAGCCAGGCTCCGTGCTTCCGCTACTTCCACATCGACGGCAATATTCAAAATGTCGATCGCATAGTCGAGTAGTGTGCCCTCAAAAAGATCGACTGTTTCTTCTTTTGCAAACCCTGTCGCAATAGCATCGCAGCGCTCGTTGCCGACGATACCGGAGTGCCCTGGCACGTGCGTCCATGATGTTTTTCCAAAATTTTTACGAGCGTCGAGGAGCGGGAGTGCCATCTCCCACAAA
>JAYUQK010000035.1:0-4428 GCA_043756785.1 Candidatus Lloydbacteria bacterium
GAGGCTTTCTCCTGAAAGTTTGATTAATAGTCTCATATACGCCCCATTATATCATGATTCCCCTCCCGACACACAGGGTTGTCGGGGGAGCCTGTTCTAGTGAGATTTTTTAGATAAAAGTGTTTTATGGTGTGCGCGGCGGTCCCCCTCATCTTCAATTTCCCCCATGATCTCTTCGAGAATATTCTCCATTGTAACCAGGCCAACGATCTCTTCGGGTTTCCCTGCAGCGTGCACGAGATATAAATGTGAACGGTCTTTGGTCATTTGCTTAAAAACAGTTCGAAGGTTGGCCGACTCGTCGACGCAGGAGAGTGGGGACACGAAAGAGCGGAGTGGCTCGTCTCTATTGTCGGAGTTGAGTACGCGCATCACGTCGTTTGTGTGCACATACCCCACATACGCGTTTGGATTCCCCTCATATACGGGAAATCGCGAAAATCCTGATTGAGATACGTAATACGCAATTTGCTCGACGGGGACCTCTCCGTTTAGGGAGTCTATCTTTTCTTTCGGCGTCATGATCGTCGAGATGGTGATGTCGTCAAAGTCAAAAATATTCTCAATCATCTCTCGCTCTGCGTCGTCGATCTCTCCGTGCTCAAGCCCAAGCTCAGCCATGATACGAATCTCTTCTTCAGAGATCACATTTGGTGTGTGCATTTTCGTGCGGCGCTTAAACCAACGCTCGAGCCACACAAAAAGTGTCGAGATGGGATAAAGAAGAATATAAAAAACAAAAATGAGTGGTGCGACCGACAGTGTGACCCGCTGCATATACGTAAAGGCAATGGTTTTGGGAAATATTTCCCCGAGTAGGAGGATGACGACCGTCGAGACTCCGGTGGCTATTCCCGCACTAAAAGAGTCAAAGTAGTCGATGGCAAGGACGGTGGCAAGTGACGCGATTGAGAGATTCACGACGTTGTTGCCAATCAAAATAGTCACGAGGAGTCTCTGCGGATCGGCTTTCAAGCGGGCAACAATATTTGCATAGCGCAGCTTTTCGCGGACCATAAGGCGTACCTGACTTTCTCTAATACTAAAAAGCGCAGTTTCTGCCGCAGAGAAAAAAGCTGAAAAAGAAATGAAAATAATAAAAATGAGAGCGTCAGTCATGGTGATTTTACAAATCAAGCGTCCGAAGGTGCGAACGAAAGTCGCCCCCGATATCTTCGCGCACAAGTGCGTAGTCGATCATTGCCTTGAGGTAGTTGAGTGGGTCTCCGGTAGTGAGCCATTTTCCGTCCTCTACTTCTTCTACCATAAACCTCCCCCCGCGGCGTACATACTCGCTGATAGCGTCCGTTACCCAGAGCTCGCCCCCCTTCCCGAGTGCAGTGGTGCGCAAAATGTTGACTATTTCTGGCGTCAAAATCATGCGCCCAAATTGGGCAAGCTGTGAGGGTGCATCTGCCACACTTGGCTTCTCGACGACTCTAGCGATTTCTCTCGTCCCTGGTTTGAGGGCCACTATCCCGTAACGGTCGACGTGGCCGAGTGGGACACCCTGCACGCCAATGACGGGGGCTCCATGCTGCTCGTAATTATCGACTAGGCACTTAGTGAACGAGGTCTTGGAGAGCACAAGGTCGTCCCCCCACGCAAAGACAAAAGGCTCATCATTGAGCAGGCTGGCGGCAGAGAGGATCGGTGTACCATTTCCATATGGGCCTTTCTGGCGGACATAGATAAAATTGGCCATCGTGGAAATACGTCGCACTTCGTCGAGCTGCGCGGTTTTCCCTGCCTCAAAAAGGGCATGTTCGAGCTCAAAGGAACGATCAAAGTGATCCTCAAGGGTCTTTTTGTCCCACTTAGTCACAAGGATAATATCTTCGATCCCCGCCGCAACAAGCTCCTCGACAACATACTGAATGATGGGTTTGTCGACGATGGGCAGCATCTCTTTAGGCTGTGCCTTCGTCGCAGGAAGAAAGCGCGTACCACTTCCCGCGACGGCAACTACCGCTTTCTTAATTTTCATCTTCATAATGCTGCCTCCCGCGACGCGCACTGGTGATGAAGTCGTTCTCCACGTCTGTGCGCGCAGTTTTAACGAAACGTTCCTCGACGTACCACAGCACCTCAAAAACGGTGAGGACGAGGAATGTCACGAATGCGGCAATAGCATAGAACCCGTACCCGCACGCAGCACCAATACCCGCTACAACCCAGAGGCCTGCTGCAGTAGTGAGCCCCGTGAGTACTTGGCGTTGTACGAAAATCACCCCTGCGCCCAAAAAGCCGATACCAACGACCACTTGTGAGAGCACGCGATTCGGATCAAAGACAAAAGAGTCAGCGTATTCAAAGGCCACCATTCCCGAAATAATAATAAAAAGTGCCGCACCCAAGGAGACAAGTGCGTATGTTCTCATCCCCGCGCGCTTCCCCACACGGGAGCGCTCTGCACCCACCATCAGCCCCAAAAGCACCGCAACGGACAGGCGTGCTATCATCTCCCACTGTGACCCAAAAAGTTCCATATATATTTCATTATAGCGCAGTACCGCACTCTGACAACACGCCACGCAACTCCGAACCCCATTTTACCCCACGGGGCAGAGCATGGTGCCTTCGCGCACCACGGCCTCGATGCTGTGCCGGCTTACACCAATGCGCTCAAGCTTTTGGGGATCATCTACCACGTCACGACAAAGCACTGTCCCCGAAGCAAGAAGTTGGTTTTTCTGCGCCACAGAAAGCGTGGTGAGGCAGGTGATGGGATGTGTCTTTGTGCTGCGAATGAGGTCTTGCAGCGTGCGGGCTTTGGGATAATTCCACCCCGTCATTGCGAGACCAACGCAGGTACCGTACTGGATGGCCTGAGAGGTAAAATTGGTATTAGTAATAAGCCATGCGTGGGTATAGCGCTCACCCCTATCAAGAGTTTCAAGGCGGCTTTGAATATCCTGAAATCGCGCATGCACATAGAGTGCCACCTTCACATCAGACTTGATTGCCGACGAATTGTGGAACTTTGCTTCGACGAGAATTCGTTCGTCGTTTTTTTCGGCAACCACGTCCACCTCATGCGTCACACATCGCCCACTCACCATGACGCCCACCTGTGTGTGGTATCCCTCTGCACGAAGAATCTGGGCAATAAATTTTTCAAAGGGGAAGCCTGAAGGGCCAAATTGTGTGATGGCCTTCTTGAGACTGTATTCTGCAGCAAAGGGGCTGTCGTAGCGATGTAAAAGAGAAAATGCATGCTGGTAGATGTCGCTCGTATGCATTCCGTCGTGGAGATCCTTCTCCACGTGAGAGATGATTTCTTGCACCAAGTGAGGTGGAGCTGCCACCGCACGCAACGAGTGTGCGAGTTTTTGTGGGTCCCAAAACTCCCTCTCACCCGAAGCCTTCACAATGGAGATCTCCTTCTTCATGGTGGAAACAAAAAACTATTGGATTGACTCGAGTGTTACTTCGAAGATAAGCGTCGCACTTTCGGGTATCACACCAGGGTAGCCCTCCTTCCCGTATGCAAGCTCTGGAGCAATTGTAAGCTTTCTTTTTTCTCCCACTTTCATGCCGACGAGCCCGAGATCCCAACCCTTGATGACTTCCCCTCGTCCCAGAGATACGGGAAATGTTTTTCCGCGTGGAATACTGGAATCAAATACCGTCCCGTCGGTGAGGGTGCCCGTATAGTGTACAACTGCAGTTTGGCCACTCATCACACCTACGCCGCTACCCTCGGTAAGTATTTCTATTTTCAGTCCGTCTATATTTGTCTCCATGGTTGTCTGTTTATCTTTTAAGAGTAATGCCTCGTTTTCACCGTCTGTTGATTTTTTATCTGCCCACAAAACTGCTCCCAACAGCGCAAATGCGGTGACACAGAGAAGCACAGTGAGTAGTTGCTTATTCATAAATGAAATAATACAGGAATGGGGCTGATTGCTCAAGTGATAACCCCGCCACCCAAAACTTCTTCCCCATCGTAAAAAACTATCGACTGACCTAGCGCAATATACTCGTCAGCAGTCTCCAGTGAGACGCTGATACACCCCGCATCCGCGAGGGTGAGTGTGGCTTTATATAAACTCCCACGATACCGAATGCGCGCATAGCATTGGAGTGGCGCGTGCTCGGACAATGTCGTTTGCAGTGTATCACTTACTTCTTTGACCATGAGTACCGCCGAGTTTTCCTTTACCGACGCATCCACCCGAGGTGCCACCGTAATCGTATTCTGTGAAATATTTTTCCCCACCACAAAGAGCGGTGGTTCATCCGCATGCTGCTTTGCGGTACGAAATCCATGCCGCTGCCCCATGGTGTAAAGCATTGCACCGTCGTGCGTACCGAGCACATTTCCCTCCACATTAAGCACGCTTCCCTCTTTTGTTTTGAGATAATGTTTCAAAAACTCTGCCATGTCGACTGCACCCATAAAGCAGAGTCCTTGGCTGTCTTTCT
>JAYUQK010000036.1:0-12426 GCA_043756785.1 Candidatus Lloydbacteria bacterium
AATTAAACGACTACACAAATGCAAAATACATGAAACTCACCATATCAAAAATCGATAAAATATTATTCTCTGGGGATGCTGACTCGGTGACTGTACCAGGGTCTGATGGGGAGATGACCATTCTTGCCCACCACATGCCTCTCATCACTACGCTTCGGGCGGGCACAGTAACCGTAAAAATAAAAGACGCGAAATCCGAGACATTCCCAGTAATCTCAGGATTCCTCGAGGTAGGGAAAGAGGGTACCGTCATTCTCCTCTAATGCCACAACAAAAGAGGGTGGACTTATGTGCTTTAGTACATGGGGTTTTTGGGATGGGTGGCACCATGATATCTTCATGAAAAAGCTTGCCAAAGTCTTCATAATCTGCTATGCTTTCACCAAGTTCATTTTCATGGAGGAAACGGGCTAAATCTTACAAACGCAAATCTTGCGTTTTGAGTTTTATTATTGTGTTTATTCATACGGTGAAATTCCGTTTATATATTTTACTAAATATGACTACGTCATTATTTGTCTCAAGTGGATATCGGGCAACACTGCGAAAGCTCTGCGCCGGTTTTTTAATGCTCTCACTCAACCTCACTGGTGGTGTCGGAGCCATTTTTTTAACAACTGAGGTCGCTTATGCGGCTCCCGTCAGTATTTTTAGCGATGGACTCGAGGCGACCACATTTGGTAACTGGACATCGAATACTGGTAATTGGCACAATGATGCCACTGACGACAACACTCTTGTCGCAGGTGGCACCAAATCCGCACGAGTCACCGACGACACTGGTGCGACAAATGACTACCTCACAAAGGCAATACCCACGTCAGGTTATACTAATATTCAAATTGAATACTACGCTAAAGTTTCTACTGCCATAGAAGCTGGTGATTTTGTTCGCGCAGAATGGAGATCAACTTCGAGTGGAGTGTGGGAGCCACTTGCTAGTTCAACGGCATTAATAGGGCCGATGCCTGCGGGGGTCTGGTTTAAGGTAACCGGAACATTTCCCTCAACGGCAGATAATAAGGCAGGTTTTGAATTTCGACTCTCTGCTAATCTTCAAGATGTAGGGCGTGATGCTGACAAGATTCAGATTGATGATGTTTCGTTAATGGGCACTCAGATAATGCACACACTCACTGTTGCTAGTGCCGGTAATGGCTCTGGTGCCATTTCCTCCGTAACGCAATCCTATGCACAGGGTACTACCGTTACTCTTACCGCAACCCCATCAACTGGTTCGACATTCACTGGTTGGTCAGGTGATTGTTCTGGGGTGACATGCTCTGTCACAATGGATGCAGCAAAGTCAGCGACTGCGACATTCACCCTCAACACCTACGCACTCTCGCTTTCTAAGGCGGGTACCGGCTCAGGTGCAGTTTCCTCCAGCCCTGCAGGTATCACATGTGGTGCAACCTGCTCAGCATCCTTCAACCACAACCAAGTCGTTGTACTCACTGCAGCCCCTTCCGTTGGCTCAACCTTCACGGGATGGTCTGGCTCTGGCTGCTCGGGTACTGGCACGTGCTCCGTCACAATAGACGCTGCAAAGTCAGTGACTGCGGCATTTGCACTCAATCAACACGTACTGACCGTAAACACCACTGGTGGTGGCTCAGTCAGCTCAACTCCTGCGGGGATTTCCTGTGGTATGGGTGGGTCTGACTGTGACGAAACATACAATCACACAACGACAATAACACTCACTGCGCTTCCAGACACTGCTTCAAGCTTTGCTGGGTGGGGCGGTGCTTGTGCGGGTACTGGTGCATGTGTTGTCACTATGGATAGCGCGAGAAGTGTTTCCGCGAGCTTCGTGGCACTTCCACCTACACCATGCCCAGTGGGCACTGTGGGAATATTCCCCAATTGCATTACCATCATCATCCCCACTCCATGTCCAGTGGGAACTGTTGGTGCATTTATGCCCGACTGTGCACCAATTGTTGTACCACCGCTTTCATGTGAAGAGACCGTATCAACAATGACACGCGTCTCGAACACCACAGACGTCAATGTGGGCACTGCAACGGGAAGCGATGCAGTTCTTGTTGACTTTGACGCTGATACAGCAGGACAGCAGGTTCACACTGGCTGGACTGCGAGCATCCCCGGCGCACAGTGGATTTGGAATGAAAACCCAGTTTCATCACCAACAATAGATCAGTACGCTTCATTTTTTGATGTCTTCACTGTGGTCGGCACTCCAACAGGAGGCACACTCACCATTGCTGCAGACAACACCTACGAGGTCTACCTCAACGGCACACAAATTGGTGGAAGCGCAGGCGGACTTCTCGGAACTGATGAAAACAACTTCCAGCTAGGGACACAGGATATCGTCATGCCAATCACCAATCTCGTAAGTGGACAAAACACGCTCGAGGTTCGCGTAAAGAACAAAGGTATTTCAGTACAAGACTGGAAGTCCAATCCCGCAGGACTTCTCTATAAGCTCACGGTCAACAAGAATGCTTGCGTGCCTGATGTCTGTCCAAATATCCCCGAAGTACAGTCAACGCTTCCCTCAGGATATGAAATGGTGGCAGGGCAATGTGTGCTCATCCCCGTCTGTGAACCGCAAGTCAACCTTGTGGCAAATGGCGGATTTGAAACCCCCGTACTCACTACAACATGGGACATGGTTCCATTCACCAATTCTGCACTCAAGTGGCTCGGTCAATTCGTGACCCCTGGAGGAGCAGGCCGACTCGGGCTTGAAATACAAGCAAGCGCAGCAGGAGCTCCATTCGCGGGTGTCCAGCACGCAGAGCTTGATGGTGATCATCCAACGCGCATCTATCAAGATGTCGTGACAATTCCAGGACATGATTACTCACTGAAATATTTCTTCTCACCACGCCCAGATACTGCAGCCTCTGAGAATATTCTCGAAGTCGCCGTCGGTGGAAGCGTCGTTGACACGCACACAGGAGCTGGAACAGGCTCTACTGTATGGACTCCATACACAAAGACTTTTGTTGCAACAGCAACTGTTACTCGCATCGCATTCGCTGACATTGGCAACGACGACAACGGCTCGACTGGCGGAGTCGGCTCGTATCTTGATGACGTTTCGTTCTCTTGCGTCGGAGTACACGTCGTACACAACTGTCCTGACGGACAGCATTGGGACGGTGAGTCGTGTGTGCCAAATGAAGAAGTACCAGCTACGACCACCCTGACGGTCATCAAGCATGTCATCAATGACAATGGTGGAACAAAGACTGCGGAGCAGTTTACGCTTCACATAAATCAGCCTGCGGTGGATATGTGCAACAACATCGATGGAATGCAAGCAACCGTTCCAGAAGGGATGAGTCTTGATGGTAACTATTGCTACTCAAATGAAGGGCAGTTTGGGGACAGTGCACTGAACACCATCCTTGACTTCTTCTCAGTTAAGACTGCGTATGCAACCGTCGTTCAACTTTTCTCACCACAAACATTTTCCGGGAATGAGGCTGGAACTGTTATAATCGTTGCTTACGAAACAGACTATGTTGTCACCGAAGATGCTGACGCAGGTTACACCACGACATACAGTGCGGATTGTACTGGACATATTGCACTCGGTGAGCACAAGACATGTACGGTCACCAACGACGACATACAGCAGGGTGGTGGAGGGGGTGGAAGCACCACATCACCGTACCCCGGATGTACGAATCCTCTCGCTGTGGGATACAACCCACTCGCGAATGTGGATGACGGCTCATGTGTGACTGGCGGAGGTGGTAACGGTGGTGGAAGTGGTACTACTACCACGCAAGGAGAAGTCTTGGGTGCAGCAACAGCTGAGCCAGAGCTCGCTCTCCCTGCAGCATGTGCCGCAAACCCATACCTCCGCGACTTCATGAAGATGGGAAAGAAAAATGATCCTGAGCAGGTGAAATTGCTTCAGACCTTCTTGAATGAATTTAGCGGTTCAAACCTGCCTGTTTCCGGAATCTTCGGCTCAATGACAAAAAAGGCCGTAAAGAAACTGCAGAAGGCAAATCATACAGATATCATCCAGCCATGGATCGACGCAGGATACAATACTGCAAGCCTCAAGGAGGGAACGGGTATCGTCTACAAGACGACAAAGTACTTCATCAACAAGAAGAAATGCGGAGAGTTGATGGACGCGATGCCCGAATTGAAGGGTGATCAAGGTATGACGGACTAGCCAACACCTCGACCATACTAAAAAATAGGAAAAAACTGGCTCAGTTGAGCCAGTTTTTTCCTTCATGAAAAATTGCTTTTATTTAAAATTTATGCTATAATTGAATTCTGTGAGAATGATGCTCAAAAATCATTTTATCCCCCACAAGGGCAACGACTATCAGCCGCTTTTTCTCCGCTTTAAAATTGCCCTCGCACTACTCGTGATGGTGCTCCTCCTCGAGGGGGTGTATCTCCTCGGGACTCTCGTTATACTTCCCAAGAGTAAAAATTTTGCCGCCATTTTCGCCGCAGTGCTCGTCGAGCAGACCAACAAAGAGCGAGCAACTGGGGAGCTGCGGACACTTCGCCCCAATACTCAACTTGAGGCCGCGGCCAAACTGAAGGCGGAAGATATGGCGGCGAAAGGATACTTTTCCCACAACACCCCCGACGGAAAGACCCCGTGGCATTGGTTCAAACTTGCGGGGTATGAATACGCCGCTGCGGGGGAAAATCTCGCGGTCAACTTTACCGACTCCAAAGATGTGACCGAGGCGTGGATGCGCTCTCCGACCCACCGTGCAAATATCATGAGTGGAAATTATACCGAGATAGGAATAGCAACCGCAGAGGGGACATACAAAGGAAGGGCGGCGATTTTTGTGGTGCAGACATTTGGTCGGCCATCCATCGTGGCACGCCAGACTGAAGTTTCCACCTCCACAAGAAGCGCGCTTTCAAACGCTATCACCGGCACAGTCGCGGGTGTCTCGGACGCTCCTCCTCAAAAGGTGGTTACCATTAAGCCTATCCCCGCAAAGCCCAAAGAAAAACTCGTAGTAGAAAAGTCGGCACTTGTATCCGCCACACCAGAAGTGGTGCGTGAGACTAGCGTGGTCGCACCATCTACCCCGACCACGACGGTGGTGGCCGGAGAGGGTACCACACAGCTTGATATACCCGATGAGTCTCTCCAGTCATTTACGCAAACAGTGAACGAGCCCAAAGTAGTAGTGGGGGAGAAGCCAAGCAAGCTTGAGATTCTCGTTGCATCTCCTCGTCAAACAACAACCGTTATTTTTCTCTTTATCGCTGCCACACTCGCCCTTGCACTCGGCCTCGCGGTATTCATAAAAGTCCGAGTACAGCACCCGCACATCATCGCAAATGGCGTACTTTTGCTTGCCATTGTGTGTGCCATCGTCCTCTTGAATTTTGCACTCGTATTCACGAGGGGAGTGATTTAGTGTATATATTTATTTTTTATTTTCTTGTATGGAACAAATCAGGCAGCATCCCATCGCGAGTAGTGTCGTTATCCTCGCGCTTATCGTCGGAGGAACGTTTTTTATTCAGTATTTCTTGAATGCTCGCGTGGGAGACCCTGCGCGAAACCTCCAAATAGCACTAGACGCCAACGGAGAAAACCCCGCAAATTCAAAAATCGGGGAAACAAAAGTATCACTCGCACCGGGTGTGGCTTCTGCCCCCACGCCGCTTATGGGTAAGCCCGCACCGGAGCTCCAGCTTCCTTCGGGGTTTTCAAATACCGATGCGTTCAAACTTCAGGATATTGTCGGAAAGAAGGTCATCGTGATGAGTTTTCAGAACTATACGACCGCAAACTCGCTCCGCACAGAGAAGTATCTGAATCTCTGGCACGAGCGGTACAAAAACAAAGGACTCTCGATGCTCACCATTCACACCCCCCGCTTCGCCTTTGATCGTTCAAAGAGCGTTGTTGATGCGGCGGCGTTTGCCCACCAAGTGTACCACCCCATCGTGCTGGACAATGAGTTCGCAACAGCAAAAGCGTGGGGAGTGGTGGAGTGGCCCACGACCTTCCTTGTCGACATTAACGGTCGTATTGTAAGCGAATACAAAGGAGAGGGGAACTACCAGTCTATCGAAGCAAAAATACAACAGTTGCTCACAGTGCGTGAAACCAAATTGAAGTTGCCCACGAGTTTCATTCTACTTCCCATCGAGACCCCAGCGGGCGTCGAGTCTATCGACTTCGCTAAAGTGGAAAGTCCCGAGACGTTTTTTGGCTACTCCCGAAACGGATTCCTTGGCAACGGCACAAAAAGTCTTCCTGGGATGCAAGATATGAAACCATTTACCGCAGTTGTACAAAATACACTCTACCTCACGGGCTCATGGGAGTTCACCCGTGACTTCGCTAAGTCGTCGACAGAGCAAGGCAAAATAACGTACCGCTATAATGCAAAGAATGTATACGCGGTCCTAGGCTCGCTGAAGACGACCAAGGTGTTCATCACGCTTGATGGGGCCGCACTTGGGGCTCGCGCGGGTGTGGACGTGCGTGAGGAGAAAGGCAGAAGCTATATCTCTGTCACCGAAGAGCGCATCTACGATATCGTCAAAGGAGACACCTATGGCGAGCATACGATTGAGATTACGGCAGAGACTCCAGGGCTCGAAGCCTACGTCCTCCAGTTTAGCTAATCAAGTTTCGTGAGATATTCAGATATCCCTGTACAACAGGTGAATGTGCTCTCATAATACGAGTATGATCAACGAACAAATAATAACCTATGTGGCAGTAGAGCGTGCGCGTGGAGTATCCAACGACGCTATTCGCGGTGCACTACTCACCCAAGGGTGGAAGGGGGAAGACGTAGATAGTGCAATGGGGGATGGAGTGTCCATCTCTGCGGGCACATCGAGGGATTTTTCACTCCAAAATCTTTTTGAGGGCCGGCTGATGCGCTGGCAATATTTTATTACTGGTCTTCAGTTTGGCCTAGTATTTCTTGCTATTGTTGTAGGAGTCGGACTTTCGAGTGGGTTTACCGTGTCGATGGAGGTCATCGACCGTGTTGGTTGGGTTTTCTACCTGCTCTGCCTCCCGTTCTATCTCTCCCTTAAAATACGGAGGCTGCATGATCTGAACTGGAGTGCCTGGTACGTTCTCCTTGCAATAGTTCCTGTTGCAAATATTGTGCTGGGAATTCTTATGTTGTTTAAAAAAGGCACGGAAGGGGTAAATCTCTATGGCCCACCGCAGGCAAATCGCAGTTTCCTGAGAACCCTTTTGAACACATAAGCGTAAGGGGCATCAAAGGGAGCCCTGCTATCCACAATTTTTCCCCAACCTTATGCACATTTACGTGCTGACTTGCTACTTAAAACGTCTCACCTTGTTATAATTGTCGTACAACCAAATAGTGCTTTTATCGAGAGTGTGGGATAGGGAATTGGCCCGTTGATACCACCAGCAACCCCCTTTGTGGAAAGGACAGGTGCTACATCCAAACCCCTATGGGGAAAGATGAATATGGTTGGAGGAATAATGGCAACCAAAAAAGTCTTTCTCTTTAGAGAAGGCTTTTTTGTACATTATTCGTTCAACTATTTACTATGCTGCATTTACGGAATTTATATACAGTCGAGAGTGTCACAGAGGGGCATCCTGATAAAATGTGCGACCAAATATCAGATGCGATTCTCGATGCGTGCCTCGCACAAGATCCGAAAAGCCGAGTAGCGATGGAAACCTTCGGTGCGCATGGGCTACTGGTGATAGGCGGAGAGCTCACTACCGACGCATCTATTGATGCAACAAAAATTGCTCGCACGGTGTATCGGGACATTGGCTACACCGACGACCTTGAGATCATCGAGCGCATCGTTAAGCAGTCACCTGACATCGCCATGGGAGTAGACCAAGATGGCGCAGGGGATCAGGGTATTATGTACGGGTATGCTACGAACGAAACCAAAGAATTTCTTCCGAGTGGGCTGACGCTTGTGCACAAGCTCACGCGTGGGCTCTCAGAGCTCCGCAAGTCGGGCACCCTCCCGTGGCTTCTCCCTGACGGAAAGGCGCAAGTAACAATCGAGAATGGCCGCGTGCGTACCGTACTCGTGTCGACACAGCATACCGAAGCGGTGGAACAGAAGGAAATACGCGAAGAAATAATCAACAGACTTATTCGTCCCATAATAGGTTCTGTCGAGCGGGTGGAGGTACTCGTCAACCCCACGGGGCGCTTCGTCCAAGGTGGATTTGAAGCTGACACTGGGCTCACAGGGCGTAAGCTCATGGTCGATACCTACGGAGGGCTCGTAGCGCATGGGGGTGGAGCATTTTCAGGAAAAGATGCAACGAAGGTAGATAGGTCCGCGGCATACATGGCCCGCTATGTAGCAAAAAATCTTGTAGCAAATAAGTACGCAAACGAGGCTACGGTGTCAGTGGCGTATGCCATTGGTCACGGAGAACCCTTGATGGTGTCGGCAGTGAATGAGGCAGGGGAAGACATCAGTGCGCCGATGAAGAATCGTTTCGACTTTCGCCCCAAGGCGATTATTCAACAGCTCAATTTGCGTAGGCCAATCTATCGTCAAACTGCATCATATGGGCATTTTGGAAAGGATGGGCTCCCATGGGAAGCCGTCATAAGTATGTAAGCGACCTTGGTACACTCTCTAACCGAGTTGAGGAGATGGGCAGCTTCCGAGCTGGGGCCATTCTCCGCGCAAGTTACCGAGCTTCTCGGTCAGACATTCTGGAAAGGATGGGCTCTCATGGGAGGAGATTATTCGCATGTAGGTAGGAAGGGGTGACAGGCCTCCATTTTTCCGTATAATCAGTGCATGTCAAAGAAAAACAAACAGCACAAATCAGAGGGTGCAAAGTTAACAAAAAACTATCGTGCACATGCGGGCTCCGTCATTGGGCTTGCGATTGTTGGGGCAATTATTTATTTCGTGGTGACCGCGCCACGTGTCGCAAGCAGTGACTTGGCGTCAGAGACGGGGCTGCATTACCACCCCACACTTTCGATCATGGTAAATAATGAGCCAGTGCTCATTCCCAACAACGTGGGGCTCGGCGGGGCGGCACACAAGCCTATTCACACACATGAAGAAGGGGGTGGCATGCTCCACCTTGAGTTTGATGGCAAAGTAAAGAAAACAGACACTGCGCTGGGAAAGTTTTTCGATATTTGGCAAAAAGAGTGGACCACAACGAGTTTCATGGGCTACCCCATCGACGCAACACATACACTCACCATGAAGGTGGATGGCGAAGTATCGACAGAATATCGCGACCTGCAGATGAAAGACAAGCAAAAGATTGAGCTGATTTATCAGTAAAAAACATAAAAACCGGATCACATGATCCGGTTTGTTTTTTAGAGCACGTCCTCTGCGTGCCCCGCAAGTCTTGACCGCTCTTGTCCGAGCAGTGTGATGTGCCCGCCGTGCGGCCAGCCCTTGAAGTGCTCGACCACGTGTGTGAGCCCCGAGCTACCTTCGGTCAGATAAGGAGTGTCAATCTGTGCCAAATTACCCAGAAAGACCATCTTTGTGCCAGGACCCGCCCGTGTGATAAGCGTCTTTGTTTGTTTTGGGGTAAGGTTTTGGGCCTCATCTACAATAACAAACTTGTCGAGGAAGGTACGCCCACGCATAAACGACATGCTCTTGAATTTGATGTGTTCACGGAGGTTTTTTTGTTGCTGCGCTTCGCCGTTGCCCCCACTGCGATTTTTTGAGCGATATCTTTCGGTAAGGAGCGACTCGTTCGAGTTGATCACCTCAAGGTTGTCTTCAAACGCACCCATCCATGGACTCATCTTCTCTTCTTCATTTCCGGGAAGGAAGCCAATGTCGTCACCCACAGATACAGTGGCGCGGGTAATGATGATTTGGTTGTAGCGTTGATCCTGCGCAGTTTGTGCAAGACCAGCTGCAAGCGCCAGTAGGGTTTTTCCCGACCCTGCTTTTCCGAGGAGCGACACAAAATCTACGTCAGGATCCATGAGTAAGTTAAAGGCAAAGTTTTGTCGATGGTTGCGTGCAGAGATGCCCATGACTGTTTTTTTCTTGGCCAAATAGCTGTCGAGCTCCTCTATGACGCAACCCCCCTCTTCGACTCGGCTCACCCTTGCATAAAGATGGGGCTCTGCATCTTCGCAGTAGACGAATTGGTTCTCTAGCATGCTTTTGTGTATGTCCGAACGAATGCGATAGCACGTTCGTCCTCCAGCTCCTCTCCACTGTGCGAGCGCGTCGTAAGTCCCCCAGAATTTTTTTGGTAATTCGAGTGCACCAGAATAGAGCACATCCCCGTCCCCGAGCACTTTGTCATTCTCGTAGTCTTCCGTGGGGAGTCCGAGCGCGCGTGCCTTGACGCGCATGTTAATGTCTTTCGACACCAAGATGACTTCTCGCCCAGACTCCATTTTGCGGAGTGCTTCGACGACGCCAAGGATTTGGTTGTCAGCTTTCCCGTCAGGGAGTCCCGTGGGCGTTTTTGCGCCAAGTAGGGTAGTTTGGAAAAACAGTTTACCCGTCGCAGTCCTGTGTCCCGTCGTGCTGAGGGGGGCACCAGTAGGCATTCCTTTTGCATCCACTGCAGCAAGAGATGAGAGCGCATCAAGATCACGACTCACTTGTCTTGCATTACGCGCGACCTCGGTCATACCCTTTTTGTGATCATCGAGCTCCTCGAGTGTGATCATTGGTAAATACACGTCATGTTCTTCAAAGCGAAACAGAGACATGGGGTCGTGCATGAGCACGTTGGTGTCGAGTACATACAGACGCGTCTGCTTGGTCGCCTTCGTCTTGCTTTTTACTTGGGTCATGAGGTGACACCTTCTTGGTTGGTTGATGAAATGAACACTCCTGTCCTCAACCTACAGTGCTTTTTGATTTGCGCAAGCTGTATGTATGCTACAATAGGCGCATCAGTACAAAAAGAAAATGGAGCAAGAACCACTACAATCAGGAAAACGTATTTTAAAAGAAGCCACCACTCCACATGGGGGAAGGACGCTTGTCATCCTTCTTCCCATCGTGCTCCTCGCGTGTGCGTTTGGTGTCGGGTGGCTCAGCTACTGGCTCCCGCACACCACACTCGCTGTACAGGCCCCACTCATCATTGGTGGCATACTCTTTGGCGAGACGATGCTCGTTCTTGGTCTCTTGATTTTGATTCTCCCTCAATATATTCGCTTCGCACAAAGTGCAGGAGAGGCGCTCGACCTCACTGCAGAAAAAGGAGAGCGCTATGTGCATGCATTGCGTGCCTCGACTCTCGGATACTGGGAGTACGACGTGGCGAAGGGCGAGGTGTTCATGTCTGGAAGCATGATGGTCCTTTTGGGCTACCCGGACCGAGACCGAATCGACTCGATCAACTTTTGGTGGGACAGCACACACAGTGAGGATATTGAGGGACTCAAGCGAACGATGGAATACCACTTTGACGAGCGTGGACAAGAATATTCGATTACCTACCGTATCAAAAAGGGGAACGGTGAGTACGTGTGGGTAGAAGATCGTGGTAGGGCGATACTCGACCCCATGGGGAAGCCCGCGACACTCGCGGGTATCACGCAGGACGTCTCCAACGTCCGCCGCGTACAAGAGGTGCTCGAAAGCCGGACGCTCGAGCTCGAAGAGGCGACCCACAAAGTTGAAGAGGAAGTACAAAATGTGCGTAAATTCAAAAAAGCCGTTGACTCTTCCACGGAGGCTGTGTCCATTACCGCCCCTGACGGGTCGATCGTGTACGTGAATCCCGCATGGACCAACCTCAATGGTTACAGTGACGTTGAGGCAATGGGTAGGAATCATCGCATGCTCAAGAGTGCAGATACGAAGCCTGAGACCGCCACCGCCCTTTGGGAAAAGATTGCCGCAGGGTACCCATTTCACACGGAAGACGTCATCAACAAGCGCAAAGACGGGTCGCTCTATCAGGCCGAGCTTTCTATTTCTCCAATTCGTGAAGGGGATCAAACCCTCTTTTATGTTTCTATTTGCCAAGACATTACCTTGCGTAAGGAGGTCGACCGAGCAAAGACAGAGTTCGTTTCGTTGGCGTCTCACCAGCTGCGCACACCGCTCTCAGCTATCAGGTGGTATTCCGAGATGCTCCTTTCAAAATATGTTGGAGAATTAAACGAAAAACAGCGGCAGTACGTGAAAGAAATATATGCGGGCAACTTGCGTATGGTCGAGCTCGTGAATGCACTCCTCAACGTCTCGCGCATCGACTTGGGTACATTTGCCATCGAGCCCGAGCCCGTTGACCTCGTGGGGATTTGTGAGAGCGTACTGCTTGAGCTCACGCCACAGATTACCGAGCGTGCGCAGGTGGTCGAGCGCATATTTGCCGATGCACCAAAAACATATAATGCAGATTCAAAGCTGATACGCATTGTATTTCAAAACTTCCTTTCAAACTCGGTGAAGTACACGCAGCCGGGCGGGCACATCACCGCGGAGATA
>JAYUQK010000037.1:0-4257 GCA_043756785.1 Candidatus Lloydbacteria bacterium
GTTGCGCAAAGTATTGTGTGCCATTTTCCTTGCTTCGACGATCGCTCCGAAGAGAAAGAAGGGACCTTAAAAAAGCCACGATTTTTGTATATTATGCCGCAAGTTTTCGCAAAAAGTCTGCCTGCAACAGAATTTGTAGTGTAGCGCCCACACCTCTCGCACAATGGGAGAGAACGAGGAGGGAGAGAAAAAAACCGCCTAACGGCGGTTTTTTGATTTTTTGGCGCGCAATTTTTGTTTGCGCTTTTTACTGGCACGGACAAAGAAGCCTTGTGTGCCCCTTCTGGAGCGATGCTTCCCATCGGGGATTCCCGAAGAACCGCTGGGCATCAGAAAAGTCGCGTTATTCCTGTCGCTCGCCATAATGCCCGCAACTATTGCAAGCATCGTGTGTATCATCCTCATTTTTTCTCCTTTTATGTCTGCAGGAAACAATAACATTTCCTGTGTTTTTGTCTATAGTCTCCCCTCTTTTTCTCCTGTATATATAGCACATGCGCTTAACACTCAAAAAAGTACTCTCTACGTTGATAGTGGCACTCCTGCTGCTGACGGTAGTGTACTACTCCTACTTCCAGTCACGTGCGATAATTGCAGGGCCGCAGATCACCATCTTCGAGCCAGAAAATGGAATCACCACGACGTCGCCCCTCGTGCTCATTCGCGGGGTTGCTACACATGCGAAGGAGATCACGCTCAATGGTCGGCAGATCCTGATCGACCTTGACGGGCGGTTTGCGGAACATTTGTTGCTGGCGGAAGGCTATAATATAATTGGTCTCACTGCGCGCGACGCACAAGGCAAGCAGGTGGAAGAGGGGCTTGAGCTTGTGTACCAGAATACTTTAGGCAGACATATTACCCCTTAATCATATTTTCTATGGCAGGTTTTGTAAAAAAAGTGAAGAAAGAAAAATCGGAGGCGGAGCGGAGTGGCACGATGGGTATCGATGCGACAATCAAGTCCATCCAAACCAAATTTGGCGAAGGGGCTATCATCAAACTCGGTGACGCACCGAAGGTGAATGTCGAGGCAATACCGACGGGTTCTATCGGGCTCGACCATGCGCTCGGCGTGGGTGGGATACCACAGGGGCGTATTGTTGAAATTTTTGGACCAGAGTCTTCGGGAAAGACGACGCTTGCACTGCACGTGGTCGCTGAAGCGCAGAAAAAAGGTGGGGTCGCTGCATTCATCGACGCCGAGCACGCACTCGACCCAGACTACGCAAAAAAGCTCGGTGTCAAAATCGACCAACTCTTACTCGCACAGCCAGACACTGGGGAGCAGGCACTTGAGATCTGTGAGTCACTGGTACGCTCAGGCAATGTGTCGGTCATCGTCATCGACTCAGTAGCAGCACTCACACCAAAAGACGAGATAGAGGGTGACATGGGTGCACAGCATGTGGGCAAGCAGGCGCGACTGATGTCGCAAGCACTCCGCAAGCTCACTGCTATCGTCTCGAAGACACACACGACCGTTATTTTCATCAACCAGATCCGCATGCAAATCGGCGTGATGTTTGGCAACCCAGAGACCACCCCAGGAGGAAAGGCGCTCAAGTTCTATACATCGGTGCGTATCGACATTCGTAAAATTGCGCAAATTAAAAAAGGTGAAGACGTCATCGGTAGCCGCACACGCGCAAAGGTGGTGAAAAACAAGGTTGCCGCCCCCTTCAAGCAGGCAGAATTCGACCTTGTCTACAACGAGGGAATCTCACGTGAGAGCGAGATGCTTATGTTCGGAGAGAAATACGGGCTCATTAAAAAGATGGGGTCTTCCTATTCATACGGCGATGTGAAAATTGGTCGCGGGTACGACTCTGCGCGAGTATTTTTGAAAGAAAATAAAACCATCGCGAAAGAGATTGTAAAAGAAATCGCAAAGCAGATGAAGACGGATGATTCATTTAGTGTTTCGGGGAGTGCAGAAGAAAAAGAGGAAGGGGCGGAGTAACGCGCCGCTCAAGCCCCAATATTGATTTTATCTTGGCAGCACTTTTTGCGAAACACGGATAATTTTTTGCTAAAAATTTCCTCTGCTCGGCTCGCCAGCCTGTGCAAGTTTTCGCAAAAAGTCTGCCTGCACTAAAATCAAAATTGTGTCCTTCGCTCAACGTTACTCCTTTATGTGAAGAGGTGAAAGAAAATCCCCGCGGTGCGGGGGTTTTTTGAAAGAAAAATACTCAGGGGTAGTGGTCGAGCTTCAGTGCCTGCTTTTTCATCTCCGTGTCATAAAAAGTGCGCTTGTTTCCGGTCAACTGCGACTCCCCTCTCACTCCACACTGATTGAGTACGGAGGCTGAGTGTGCATGCAGAGCCTTAACGATACTTTCCATATGCACACGCAATGCACGCAGCTCCTCGCCAGAAAGTTCGCTGAGCTTTTTCTTCCTGTGTACAGTGAGAAAGTCCAGAATGACTTTTGACATCGACACCTCTTTTTCTGCCTGCGCCAAGCTTTCAAGGACAGGGATGAGGGGGGCGGGAATTTTCGGCTTCACTGCCAATGTAAAAAACGGGAAGGTGCGAGCGAGTGTAAACATCAGTAGCTCCTTGTGAAAAACATACTATATAAATTATAGCATACTTGGTATATTTGTCTAGTATCAAAAAACGCTCTTGTTGAGCGTTTTTTACCTTACCGTGACGTAAGTTCGTTTGTTTAAAAATAGGCGTGTTGTTTTTTGTTGAGGAAATCCATCGCGAGCCACGCCATGGCCGCAAGTGTCCCCAACACGAGAAGTGCCGACGTAACCTCAGTATGCATAAATGCGTCGCGCATAAATGCGAGGTTGCGGGGAATATCGGAAATCTCTGGGCGATTGGCGAGCACCGTGGCGTAAGAAATGTATGCAGTCGAACGATACAGAAAAAGTAGGGCGATCAGCGACTTCAAAAAAACAGGGTTGAGGAGCATGCGCAAACCCCACACGAAATACACGCGACGCATAATGCGCTTCGTTAAATCACTATTCATCTGTTCGATAGACTTATTCATGTATGTTTTGTCGACAACACCTCGGCGTTGTCGCTATTTATTCTCACCCGCGAGTAACTCCTCGAATGCTCTTTTTGCTCTATATATCTTTGTTTTGACTGCTGAGACCGTGCTTCCCTCCATGTCTGCTATCTCTTTCTGTGAGTAGTCCAGAAGGAAATGCAGCTGGAGGGGGCGCGCGAGCTGCGTCGGCATTTTTGAAAGAAAGGAGGCAACATAATCGCGCATGATGTCTTCTTCTTTGTGGTTTGCCGGGTCAGGGAGTGTTTCGTAAAACTCTGGGTCGAGTTCGATGAAGCTCCCTCCCTTCTTCTTTAACTTTTGGTAGTGCGTAAAGGTAGTATTCACAAGAATTTTATATCCCCACGACTTGAAGGTCGCGCCCTCGACAGTCTTAAAACGCCTTGCATTGAAGTATATTTTGGTAAACGTCTCCTGCACAATATCCTCAGACTCTTCGCGACTATGAATGATACTCTCTGCTTTACGCAAAAAAGCTTCCTGATAACGGTCGACGAGCACATGAAAGATGCTCGGGTGCAGGATGGCGCGCTCGAGAATGACTTCGTCGGGCAAGTCGGCTGCGGGGGTGTCGTCCCACTCAAGTAGCGAGTGATTTTGTTTTTTGTTTTTATTCGACTTTATCATGATGAGTACCTTCGAATTTGGGGAGGTTATACTCCCCACTCTTTCCGTAACATGGCAATACCCTCTTCAATGTGTATCTCGGGCTCCCAGTTGAGTAATTTTTTAGCTTTCTGGTTGTCTGCAAGTGTGTGGAGCGACTCCTTTCTCGCTGGAATGTATTCTATAGGGCCACCGAGCATTTGTGCAAGTGTATTCATGGAAATCCGTCTCCCTGCGCCAATATTGATACACTCTCCATTTCCAACATTATTGCTTTCTATCGCAAGGATATTTGCCCGTACCACGTCTTTTATGTGAGTAAAATCACGTGTTTGCTCACCGTCACCAGTAATAGTGAGCGCTTTCCCCATTGCGCGCATCTTGAGAAATTTTCCAATGACGAGGGCGTACGCACCGTCGGGATCCATGCGAGATCCGTAGACGTTGAAATAGCGCAGGCTGACTGTTTGGAGTCCGTGTATGCTCGAATAAATCCGCGCGTACTCCTCTCCAATATACTTTTGCAGTCCGTAGGGGGATACGGGCTTTGCGGGAAGTCCCTCATGAAGTGGGAGAGTCGGGCTATCCCCATATACTGAACTCGATGCCGAATAAACCACCCT
>JAYUQK010000038.1:0-12277 GCA_043756785.1 Candidatus Lloydbacteria bacterium
AGCGATCAAAATCGATGTCCTTCACCCGCAGCCGGCAACATTCCAGCAACCGCATTCCCGTCCCATAGAGCCATTGGGCCATCAACGGATAAGGTGCGAGCGCGATGGATTCCAAGACCCGTTCAGCTTTTGCATTTGCCGCAGCGTTTGCTGCCGCATCCACGCCTACCGTCGTTGTCGTCGTGTGAATTGGGAGCTGATGCTCACCCACCGTCGTCGCCTGAGCGACAGAGGCGATGAGGCCTGCGGCAGCGATTGCCGCAATGAGCGTGAGTCGATTTTTCATTTTTGCATTACTCCTTGTGATGCGTTAGAGGAAGGGGAATCTGTGTGTGTGCCACGAATGGCGCATTCTCGCTTGGAATAGCGTGTGTCTGAGCACCCGCTTCTGCAGTCCGTAGGTTGCGGAGAGAATCTCCTCCATGTTTTTGCAAGAAGATGAGTGCCGCAAGCTGTGTCACGTCGACATCACTTTCGGGGCCGACAATTTGTTGGAGTGCTTGCTGAATTTCAGGTAACGATTTGTCAGGAGGGAATGCCTCCGCCATTTTACTTACCGCTAGTCCGATATTTCGGATTTGCCCCTCCCGTGCATTTTGCTCGAAAACGTTATCTCCATGCGTGGCCACAACGGCCTTTCGCAGAGACAGAGCGTCTGAGGCACCCAGTGGTGCATGCGCGGGTGGTGTAAGTATGGCAACTTGTACCATCCCTACTCCTGACTTTTTTATACCCAGATTGCCAGCAACAGATGCCGACAGCACGACCAGATGGCGCGTTTTTGATATACGGTCGTTTACCCTCGCGACCACACTGTTTCCGCTCGCTACGCTTTGAACGCAGACGAGTGTCCCAAATGGGAGTGTCCGGTGCGCGATGGTGTTTGCGGTCGCGTCATAAGTTTCGCCGCTTCCAGTTTTGCCCGCATACGCGCGATCTGCGTATTGCGCGGCAGTACCTTCGGTGTGTGTCGTGCCTCCGTTTGCGCATTCCTTGAGAGTCGCTTCGGTTGCAAGAGTTGCAACTGCATTTCCCGCTACCTCTTCGCTCGGTATGACGATTGTTACCCCAGCCTTGATTTTGTTGGGGTTTGCGATGCCATTTGCTTTTGCAATGCTGGCATAGTTTGCCAGTCCGAACGAGCGCGCGATGTGGGTGAGGTTGTCACCCTGCTTGACGGTGTAGTAGCTTTGGCTGTTTTTTGCATCAGTGTGCTCGAGTGCTTGGATTTCCCCGCACCAAAGCAGTAGAGAGCAAAAAAGCGCCAGAATCTTTGTGATGAGCGTCACGGTTTGGCTCCTTTTGGTTGAATTGAATTGGAAAAGTACGCTTACGCAAAAGTAAGACCCCTTACGGACCTTACGTATTTTCTTGGTATTTCTTCTCAAAGCTTAGTCTATTTTTGCCAAATTGTCAAGTATTCATTATAATTTCATTTTCGCGCGAGAGCCCATGTTCCATAGACAATAGGCCGAGCTCAGTATTCCATTTGCTGAGGCTCCTCCACCGCTTCGACAAAATTTTCCCTCGAGAGGGTTATGGCATTTTGAGTGCGCTCGCTTATGAGCCCCGAAAGTGCTGCGAGGGGTATCTGTATTTCCTGTGTGCCACGCGCATACGCTGCTACTTGGTAGGGATTAAAAATCACGAGCAAGCCATTTTTTGTCAGGGCCACGCGATGAAAGTTTTCTCGCAGTGGGGCCACCCCTGCCATGACGGTGTCTTCGAATTCTTGTTCGGACAGGTCGGTGAATCGCTCGCGCAGTGCACGCCTCGTGAATGCGGAGAGAAAGGGGAGCGCCTCTGATGAGGAAGCAAAAAGGTCTCCGGTGTCGAGAATGCGGCGGGTCTCTATATCATAGTTGAGTATGCGTGTTTCATTGTTTGGGTGCGCCGAACCGGTTATGTATTCGGCGGAGTCGAACCGGAGTGAGATGATGGTGGGAGAAAGAAGCGACGCTGAGGCCTTCATGGTGAAGTCACTCGTGAAGCCGCTCCCAGCCAGAGCACCGCTTACCTGCGGCACCGTCTCGTCAAAACTTTTCTCAAACTCATGCAGTATATCCAGAGCAAATGTTTTAATGACCACATTCGTTTCTTTTGCATGAGTGGGGTGCAATAGGAGTGCAATTGAGGGATACGAGACGTTGTAGGCGTACTCTTTTTGCGCATTTGACCCAGTTTCGGTGTGGAGCATGAAGGTGGGTACTTCAACAAAACCCTCTGTACGGAGTACCGCTTGCGTCTTCTTCGCCGCAGTCTTTTTTGTTGTAATGGGGTTTCCTGTGCGCGATGCATATATGCCAACACCCAAGAGGGAGATCACTATAACTATGCTACCACCAATGATGAGATTTTTACGCATGAGTGTAGTGTAGCATTTTCTTTGGAGTTGCTCATTCCTCTATGCTGTGATAGCTTGGCTTCATTACTCAGTAGTTTTTGTGATTATGATAACGCTCACCACGGCCGCGCGCGACGTGAAAGTAAATCCGAAAATGATCCGAAGGAGTGGCAACATCCCCGCGGTCTTTTACGGACCTTCTCACCCATCGACGCCGATTTCTGTCAGCAAGATTGCTTTCGACAAGGCATACAAAGAAGGAGGAGAGTCGACTATTATTACGCTCAAGACAGGAACGCTGTCACTTGATGCGATCATTCACGATGTGGCACTTGACCCCGTGGTCGGCGAGGCTATACACGTGGACTTTTATATCGTTGCGAAAGACCATAAAATTGAAGTGGATGTCCCACTCGAATTTGTCGGTGTGGCACCAGTCGAGAAGCTTGGTGGCGTCGTCATGAAGGTGATGCACGAGCTACGCATCGAGGCGCTTCCAGGGAAGCTCCCGCAACACATTGTCGTCGACCTCTCCAAGCTCGTGGCTATGGATAGTCATATTTCTGTTGGCGACATTCTTCTTGGGGATGGAGTGCGCGCGCTTGTGCCGCTCACTGAAATGGTCGTCGGTGTTTCAGGTCTTCGTGAAGAAAAAGAAGATGCGGTCGCACCAATCGACATGTCGGCCATTGAAGTTGAAAAGAAAGGCAAGAAAGAGGAGGACGCAGGAGAAGCCGACGCTGCATAGTACGAAAGAGTACTCACGCGAATCAAAAAACCGAGATAGCTCGGTTTTTTTGTCTCTGTCACAGAGAAAAGGTATAATTGTTCTACTAATATGGCTATGCTGTCCTTTACACCCCTACGCACGTTACTTATCCTCATACTCTTTTTGGGTTTCGGCCTCATTTCGCTTCCGCAAAGGCTTTCTGCGCAAACACAAACACAAAACCCGCCAAGTGTCGCAGACAGAGAAGTGCAGCTACAAAATGAGCTCGTGCAAATTAATCAGGAAATTGCCGGGCTGGGAAATACGATTACGACACTCAAGGGGGAGGGAGTAAGCCTCGGTCGTGACATAAATCTCCTCAACGCAAATATCAATAAAGCCAACCTAAATATCAAGGCAAAGAATTTGCAGATATCTCGACTGGGGGACGGCATCGCAGAGAAGGCTCGCACGGTGCGCAGTATCGCAGTGCGCATAGAACGCGAAAAACAGTCACTCGCACAACTCGTGCGTAAAACCAACGAGATAGACCAAGCGTCGCTCCCCGAGATGCTCTTTTCCGGTGAAGACCTTTCTGACTTTTTTCTCGATCTCGACTCGTTTGACTCCATCCGTGCGGGGCTCAAGAATTCCGCTGAGTCACTCAAAAATGCAAAAAAAGAAAATGAGGCAGCGCAGGACGCCCTCGAGGAGCGACAGCAGGACGAAGCCGACGCAAAAGCAGAGCTTGAGCGCAACAAAAAAAGCGTACAGCAGAATGAGGCAGAAAAAAAACGCGTACTCGCGGTGACGAAAAACAAAGAAAAAGAATATTCAAAGGTCCTTACTGAGCGCAAGAAGCGCGCAGGGGAGATTCGTGCCGCACTCTTTGCATTGCGCGACTCAGGCGAGATTTCTTTCGGAAAGGCATACGACTACTCTCTTGCGGTATCCACAAAGACGGGGGTCCGCCCCGCCTTTCTTCTCGCAGTATTTATGCAAGAGTCGAGTTTTGGGAAAAATCAGGGGTCGTGTATTTTGAAAAATAGTGATACTGGTGCAGGTGTGGGCGCAAAGAGCGGGAGTGTCATACAAAAAGTAATGAATCCGACACGCGACGTCCCTCCTTTTATGAAGATCACCGCAGCGCTCGGCAAGGATCCATTTGATACACGTGTATCTTGCCCGCAAGAGGTGGGATGGGGCGGGGCGATGGGTGCAGCACAGTTTATTCCCTCGACGTGGGTGCTTTTTGAGAAACGCATTATGAATGCGCTTGGCACTGATGTCGCTGACCCATGGAGTGCGCGGGATGCATTTATGGCCGCGGGAATGTACCTCACCGACCTTGGTGCACAGTCGGGCTCATACAGCAAAGAGCGA
Organism: Candidatus Lloydbacteria bacterium; assembly: GCA_043756785.1. Taxonomy (GTDB): domain Bacteria; phylum Patescibacteriota; class Minisyncoccia; order Phycocordibacterales; family UBA6899; genus MHLP01. The sequence continues at coordinate 4,437 of JAYUQK010000038.1, forward strand.
GACGCTGCCTGTCGGTATTTTTCAGGGCGTAAGTGTAGTCAGTCGAGCTGGGCGGCGACTTACGGGTCGCAGGTGATGAGTAAAGCTGAATCCATCCAAACCACCATGATCGACCCCCTCAACTCATAAATGAGCGCACTGTGGCGTTGCCTGCGGCATGCGGCTCGGAGGACTTACTCAGGTAAGTCCTCTCGAACACGCACACCTTGTCGCCACCACATTGCATCTCATTTAATGAGTTGAGGTTGAATTTGTGATTTTTGCGAGCTACTGCGTTATCTTCAGATGCGAGTCTGGCGAACATACTCAACGTATGTCCACTCAGACATCGCATCCTCGATGCCTTGTATCTCATCCAGAATTATGAGTTGAGTTGAATATATAAAAGAGTAGTCCGCCGCATTATGCGACGGACCAATGAGTGGATGCTCATGCGCGACGGTAGAGCATCCTCGGTTTTTCGCGATCATAGAAGAATAGCTCCACTCGTTCACCTGCGATCTTTTTTTGTATACGTGCCAGTGTGTCGGGTATGGGCAAGCCTTCTTCCCTTAGTGCCGCCAGCGCCAAGTCGGCGACTGTCTTCGCTTCACTCATCCGCTCAGTTGAATAGAGTTCCCGCAATAGTGGAATGCTCTCGTCCACCCCCCTTCGTACCACTATTTTAATGAGCGCCGAGTACTTTTCAGGTATTGCGGTCTGGCCCTTGATAGCCTCGGTGCGACCCTCACGAGCGAGCGCGTATGCTTTCGCATAGTCCCCACGGAGCGTCAGTGTGAGCACTACGTTAAAGTACTCTTCGAGTTCTTTCTCAGCCTTCCCGACTGGTGTCGCGAGCGCACACCCAGACAGTAATGCAGAGAGTAGTGCACAGCAAATTAGTGAAAAAAATTTCATGGAAACCTCCACCTATTTTGTTGATGAGCCTGTTTTAATTATACACTTAAATATCGTACTGTCAAGGTAGCGTAGAGTAAAACTTCTCGCGCAAACAAAAAACCCGAAAGAGCGGGTTTTGGTGGCTGGGGCATGAGGTAACAAAATTTTTACACCCCACTTCCCACTACTGCTAAGCGGCTTGCCCAGCATTGCGCTTTGTCAGTTGAAGCGTCTTGTACATCATGCTGTCATATACCGCGAGATAGCCAAAGAGCTCCTCGTTGCTCTGTGTCCTCCAAAGCGTGTCCGTACTATTGAGTGCGTGGAGTACGTAGGCGTGATATGGTGTGGGCGGCAATACATCGAGACGGAAATGTTCCGCGCCGTATATCTCACGAATTTGATCCAAGATTTTCACAAGCCTGCCAAAGAATGGGCTCTCTGTGCCTCTTGCGTAGACGCACGCCCCCAACTCTTCCTCGACGAGGTCTTTTCCAAGTAGTGCGACAAAGTCTCGCATCATCGAGTACTTCTTGGGCTCACCACAGTACGCACCGTAGCGTATAGTGAGAATAGTGAAGGCCCGAGGGACGAGATCTTGATATTCTCGCACCGACGATTGGACGAGGGGATTGCACTTATTCCAATGAACGATACTCGCGAGAGTCCTCCACGTACTGTGGAGAAAGTTTTCTTTCGTAAATCGCTCTTGACCACGGAGTCCGTGGGTAGTGTCAATCCACCCTTGTAATGCGAGGCGGGCGACCGAAATTTCCTCTGGATTCACTTGTGATTCCTCTTTGTGTAGATGAACGACCTTTCTCACTATTCACCATATATATAATCTTGTCAATACAATGCGATTATGTGCTATGATTCTAGCAAATGAAGGGAATAGCAAAGGTCGCCAAAAGTATTTTTTATGCCACAAAAGGGCTCATGCACGCTTATCGTACTGACGAGAGCTTCCGGCTCGAGGTTGTTTTCGGACTCCCTATATATTTTCTTCTTGCGTGGTTCCTCTTTCCGTTTCAGACGTGGGAGGCTTTGGTGTTTATATTTTCCTACTTGCTGATCCTGATTGTGGAGCTCATCAATACGGCATTCGAAACAATGCTCGACAAGCTGCATCCACAGGAGCATGAGGCCATCGGGCGGAGCAAAGATATTGCATCAGGAGCAGTCCTTCTTGCATTTATTTTTGCGCTCGTTGTCGTGGTGGTGCTGTGCGTATCGCGCACCCCCGAGGACGTCCCAGCACAGATAGTGAGACCGTTTGTGTAGTGCTACGCGGTAATCTCCTTTGCAGAATAGTCCGCAGGTCTGTCCGCGAGATATTTCTCGAGTACGTCGCGCGTGAGGAGCCCTTCTTGTGCGCCGACATATTGCACGACCGACATCGAGTTGATGGGTCCCCACTGTAGAGCAGTTTCAAGCGGAAGTCCGAGTGCGAGTGCGACGGTGATGGTCGACGCACATGCGTCGCCCGCGCCCGTACGCTCGTAGGGAGGCTTAGGATCGGGGTAGGGGGGCATGAAATATGTTTTGCCCGTGTAGCTGTCGAACGCGTACGCACCCTTTGGCCCGTCGGTGATGACCGAAATTTTGGGACCAAGTAGAGACATCATCTGTGGGAGCTTGGCTGGGTTTGCTTCTGTTGTTTTCAAAATAATGCGTGCCTCCTCGACGTTGCAGAAAAATATCTCCGTGTCTTTATAGAGATCCTTCAAGGTCTCGCTCCCAAGCTTGATCTGGAAAGAGCCAGGTTGAAATGCGAGCTTCACTCCAGGGTGAGACTTCACATAGTCGGCAATTTGCGCATGGTAGTCGAGTGAGTTTTCTGACACCGAGCTAAAGTAGAGCCACTTCGGGCTACCCACATCGGGGAGCTTGTAGTCGTAGTCTTCATGCTTGATGAGGATGGTACGCTCGGCATTGTGCCAGAGTACGTAGTGATAGTTGGAGACTTTGCCATTGTGTGGGCGGATGTATCCCGTGCCCACACCATTTGCCTCGAGCGCAGCGATGATTTCTCTACCTTGCGCATCATTTCCTACGTCAGAGATGAAGGCGGTCTTGAGTCCGAGCCGTGATGCAGATACTGCAGCATTCGCTGAGTTGCCCACACCGGCTATCACCTTGGCGAATTCATAGGGAATCTTTGCTCCGTTTACAAAGCAGAGCTCCTCATCGACGTTCCCGGCTGCGTCTTCGGTGCGAAAAATACTCGCCTGCTGAATGCGAATGAATGCATCCGTTACAGTATCTCCCACTGCGATAAAATCGTATTCTTGGTCCATGGTGTTATGTTTATTATACGAAAAGAATTATAGCATGGAGGACGTGTTTTTTGGAAAATAAAAAAGCACCCCATTTAGGGTGCTGTGCCTATTTCGCTTTTTGACTAATTTTCATCTTCTGAGGTCTCAATGAATCCGAGCTTGGCGAGGGTGTGGGCGCGCATGCGATTTCCGAATTCCATGCGGTCATACTTGATGAGCACAAAGGTCATATCTTTTTTGTTTTTGAGCTTCATCTCGTCTGCTGCCCCACGCCGTATTTCAGTGACGGCATCTTTCCACTCCCATTCTTCCGTGCTGCGCCCCGTAATCCCGAACCCCATATTACTTTGCGGTAGAGTGTGGCTAAGCTTTACGGACATTCCAAGCGACTGGTAGAATTTTGCCTCTTCCTCGATGCTCGCAAACTCCATGGGCTCGCCATGCTCCATTTTCCAGAGATTGCCTCGAGCGACAAGTTTGAGAAAATGGGAGTAAGAAGTCATTGTGGGCGTATGCCTCACCTCACCAATTTGCTTCAGTGTGTATGGTGCACCATCTTGGGTGTAGTCAATGTTTTGCACTACCCAACGCACTGGCGCTGCATCCTTGTGTGCAATCGCGACTTCGTCTCCCTCCCAAAATGGTCTCACGGGGAGGTCGCCGATCTTTAGCATGATCGCCGAAACACCCGAACATACGCCCGCCATCTCTGGGTCGTCGAAGTCCACTGGTTGCATCGAGACATATCGCTCAGGCTCCCCGCCCCACGTAGCAAAGAGGACATTTGCAAAGTCGATATATGTCCCCGCTTTTTTGTGGTCGAATCCACCACGAGGGATATATTTTTTTGCGAATCCAAGCACAATGCCACTTTCTGTCCCCGTTGTGCCGAGCACAACACGGTCGCCTACTTTGTACCAGCGGTCGAGCAAGTCGCGTACATCGCTACCCATCGGCTGAATGGAAAACCTACGTGAAAAATTCATAAAAATCCTTCTGGCCTTATATGGCCTTAGTTGAAGTGTGAAAGAACCATACCCCACCGAATTGTGCGGTATCTCCCCACCCTACATGCATTCTCGCATTCGTCAATCGAGAGTGCTATACTTCCCGCATATGAATGAACAATTACTTGCTTCTACGGCAAAATATTTAGTATCGGAGGGCAGGGGAATCCTTGCAGCTGATGAATCTACGGCGAGTGCAAACAAACGCTTTGCGTTGGTGGGCGTTGATGAAACAGAAGAAAATCGCCGTGCATACCGCGAGCTCCTCATCACGACACCCGAGGCAAAGGGGATACTGTCGGGAGTCATCTTTTATGACGAGACATTTTGGCAGTCCACCAAAGACGGGAAGTCTTTTCGTGAATATTGCAGGGAGGCAGGCATCCTTCCGGGGATTAAAGTGGACGAAGGGCTTGTCGACCTTCCAGGATTCTCAGGCGAGAAGCTCACAAAAGGCCTCGACGCACTACCGGAGCGGATGGCAAAGTATCGTGATGCTGGGGCGAAGTTTGCAAAGTGGCGCGCGGTGATAGCCATCGATGCAAAAAATGGACTGCCAACGGACAACCTCATTGGTGCAAATACATTTATCCTCGCGCGCTATGCACGGATTTGTCAGGAGTATGACATCGTCCCCATCGTGGAGCCCGAAGTTCTCTTTGACGGCACGCATACTATAGAGGAGTGCGAGGCCGTAATGGTGCGGGTGTACGCCATGCTCTTTTCTTTTATGAAAGAATACAAAGTGTATATGGCGGGGGCGATATTGAAGACGAGCATGATTATTCCCGGCAAGGAGTCGGGCGGGGTTATGGTTGCAAGCGATGTGGCCGAGCGCACGGTGCGCGTGCTCCACGCACATGTGCCACACGACCTCGGCGGCGTAGTATTCCTCTCGGGGGGGCAGACCCCGACGCAAGCATTTCTCAACCTCGATGCTATCGCCAAGGCGGGGCCGCATCCATGGGGGCTCACGTTTTCGTTCTCACGTGCGCTCCAAGACCCTGTGCTTAAATATTGGGCAGCGCATCGCGATGGCGATAAGGACAATAAGGGTGCAATGGATATCTTCGCGCATCAACTTAAAATAGCAGTTGATGCTCGCAGTGGGGTGCTAAACTCTGCCGACCTCGGGGGAGACTTCGTTTCAACCAGCCAGGATTTATAGACGAGCCAAGAAGAATTATTTTTAATTAAACAATAAATTTATGCATACAACAAAACAGCTCGGCGTACTTATTGGAATGGCATTTCTCTTGGTGGCAACACCAGTGTTTGCGACAACGAATGATCACAAAAATTATTGGTCTTTTGACGAGGCGACGGGGGCTAGTATCGGCGACACGGGCGGACAGAACGGCGTCGTCACGGGTACGTCCACCGGACTCGGCTGGGCGGGCGGCAAGTCGGGCACGGCACTCGGCATGGACGGCACCACGGGCACGGGCGTTGCACTCCCTGATGGGTTTTTGAGTGGAAGCCAAGGCACACTTTCCGTATGGTTTAAAATGTCGGAGCTCTCGAGTCGCAATATTATTTTTTCGGGAAAGTCGACTACCGACAATAACGTCTTTGTACTTCTCTCTGTTGACTACGAGGGTCGCCCACAGCTGCTCTTCCGCACCGATCCAAGTAGCGCCGATCGTAAGATGCAAGGAAGTGCGATACTCAATAAAAATGAGTGGTACCACCTCGTCCTTGTGGCGAGTGGGCAGTCGTACGTAATGTACATCAACGGCGAGGCGCTTACCATTTCTGGCGAGAATATCGGTCGCTGGTTCCCCGACTTCACCAACCAGACACTTTCCTACCGCATAGGAACATCGCTCGCCAACCCACTCCTCGGCTCATTTAGCGGAATGCTCGACGAAATGCGTATCTATAATCGCCCACTTGCGAAAAACGAAGTGACCGCACTTTACGAAGAAGGGAACGCTGGCACGCCCACCGTACCGCTCGCATTGCGACCCACACTTTCGTTCTCAATTTCAAATGACACAGTAGTAGCGGGTGGCACAGTGACCGTTAGTTGGACTGCGACAAAGGTGGACACATGCAAAGCAAGTGACGGGTGGGGAGATGCAGTTGGCCTCACGGGCGCCCGCATGTTCAACAAGCTCATGTACGATACCGCATTCACGCTGACCTGCTCCGGAAAGGGTGGAAGCATCGACCGCACTGTACGCGTGCGAGTCGCTACGAGTACAACTCCAGTGTCTGGGGGGACACTCACGGTAACAGACGTCACTCTAGGAAAACCCGTACAGCCGATAAGTATTATGCCTAGAGTTGGATTTTCTCGTAATCTCAGTGTTGGTGCGCGTGGTGAGGACGTCAAGACACTCCAGATTCACTTGATCAGCAAGGGATTCCTCGCACAAGGACTTTCGAGTGGGTATTTTGGACAACTCACTAAGGGTGCGCTGGTAAAATATCAAGCATCGCTTGGACTACCCTCAACCGGATTTTTTGGTCCAATGACCAGAGCCAAGTTAAGCATTATGCCGTAAGTCAAAAATACGATTACAAATTCAAACTATCACCATGCCCACAATTTACGTTACCCGAAAAATCCCTGAGCTCGGACTTTCTATGCTTCGGGAGAAAGGATTCACACTTGATGTGAGTGAAAAAGACGGAGTGCTCACGAAAGAGGAGTTACTCGGAGCGCTACGCAGCAAGCCATATGATGGAGTTCTTTCGCTTCTCACCGACACCATCAACGGCGAAATATTTGATGCAGTGCCGTCGGCCAAGATCTTCGCAAACTATGCAGTGGGGTTCAATAATATCGACGTACCAGAGGCAAAGAAGCGCGGGATTGCTATCACCAACACTCCGGGCGCACTCACTAACACTGTGGCCGAGCACGCGATGGCACTGATCCTCGCTTGCACGACGCGCACAGTGGAGGGGGACAGGCTCACGCGCGCTGGGAAATATGAGGGATGGGGGCCAATGATGCTCCTCGGAATGGATCTTGCTGGCAAAACGCTCGGTGTGCTCGGTGCAGGGCGCATCGGCAGCCGCCTCGCGCACCACGCGAAGCACGGATTCGACATGGACGTCATCTACTACGACGTAAAGCAGAATCCTGACTTCGAGCGTGAGACTGGTGCACGATTCTGTGCCACCGTGGAAGAAGTTTTGAAGGACGCAGACGTGGTCTCTGTGCATGTGCCCCTACTTGATTCGACGAAACACCTCATGAATGCAGAGCGCCTAGGAATGATGAAAAAGACTGCGTACCTCGTGAACACCTCACGAGGGCCCGTCATCGACGAGGCGGCGCTCGTAGCGGCACTAAAGGCCGGCACGATAGCTGGGGCAGGGCTCGATGTGTATGAGAGAGAGCCCGCACTCGCGGCAGGACTTGCGGACTGCGAAAATGTGGTCATCACTCCGCACATAGCCTCTGCCTCGGTGCCCACGCGTGACGGCATGGCGCGTCTCGCGGCGGAAAATCTGATTGCGTTCTTTGATGGCGCGACACCACCAAACATGGTGCAATAAACAATAAATATTGTGCAAAAAACTCCGCTTCATGCGGAGTTTGTGTTAGTGGAGGGTGTGGCCTTCGGCGTTTTTATTTCGCTCAGTCAGAAATGCTTCAATGGCGACCCCTGCGGGAGCGATAAAGAAATACTCCCCATCGAGTGCGAGTTGCTCGGAG
>JAYUQK010000039.1:0-12262 GCA_043756785.1 Candidatus Lloydbacteria bacterium
AAAGCGAAATTGTTGGCCTTAAAGTAAGGCGTCGCAATTCCACCGGTGCTTTTCTTGGCACTTTCAAGTTGTTCGCGTGATTTACGAGACTACGAACATGCTCGGCACGCACTAGGTACAACATCTTCTTCTGTCGAAACATTTCACTCCCGTAAAGTGCTTTCTTCGGGGCATTACTTCGTTATGGAGCCTCCGCGACTCGGTCAACATATCAGAATATGCCTTCCTCGCTGCGACTCCATGCCTTGTACTGCCGCCGAATAAATCACTTTACTCAGCAAATTTTCTTTTGTGAGTGAATTGTATTTTGAGTCGAATTTTCTGTTTTCAGTGTACCTAGCGCAGATGCTTGCTGATTTTCTCTACTCCGCGTTTTACTTCTCTCGCGATATCGCGCAGCGCCTCACGCTTTTTGATCGTCTCACGCTTGTCGCCCTTCTTCTTTCCTCGCGCGATCGCGAGACGGAGCTTGATTACCCTTCCTTTATTATACATCGAGAGTGGGACTATTGTCAAACCTGCTTTCTCCTCTGCGGTTGCAAGCTCGGCGAGCTCCTTTTTGGTCAGTAGGAGTCGGCGATTTCGGTTAGGTTCGTAGCCTTTTTCCGTGTTGTTGGCTTGATATGGCGGGATTTCTGCGTTTATGAGGAAGGCCTCGCCACCCCGCACGGTAATGTGCCCCCCCTCGAGCTTTCCGCGGTGCGCGCGCAGCGACTTCACCTCGGTGCCAAAAAGCTGCACCCCAGCCTCAAAGTGCTCGAGGAATTCATAGTCGAAACCCGCCCGTTTGTGTTCGATTAAGTTAGCCATAAACGAATGCTAGCATAAACGGGCTTATTTGTGATTTTCGACTTGCACACTATCCATACAACCCTATCTGGTGGTCATGGAGTTTGCGGTAGATGCCACGCTCTTTTTTGAGGAGTTCGTCGTGGGTTCCCATTTCAGCGATCCGCCCTTTATCAAAGACGAGAATGTTGTCAGCGCGCCTGACGGTGGAGAGGCGGTGTGCGATGATGAGCGTGGTGCGTCCCTTCATGAGTCGTCCGAGTGCCTCGGTGATGTGGTGTTCAGTCTGTGCGTCGAGCGCGCTTGTCGGTTCATCGAGAATGAGAATGGCCGGATCGCGGAGCATTGCGCGTGCGATAGCCATGCGCTGCTTCTGTCCTACCGAGAGCTTCACCCCGCGCTCGCCGACAACGGTGTCGTACCCCTTCGGAAGGGTCGCAATGAAGTCTGCGAGATACGCTTCTTTGGCAACGCGTGACACTTCTTCATCTGTTGCGCCAAATGAACCATAGCGAATATTATTTTTGATCGTGTCATTCCAGAGAGTGACCTCCTGTGGCACGATTGCTATTTGTGAGCGAAGTGCATGGAGGTCATATGCGCGCGTATCGACTCCGTCGACCTCGACTGCTCCTCTGGTGGGGAAATAATATGCCGAGACGAGTCCGATTGCGGTCGATTTTCCGCCCCCCGACTCACCGACGAGTGCAATGACTTGGCCTTTCGCGATGTCGACTGAAAAATCTGAGAGCACGATAGGCTGGTCTGGTTCATAGCGAAATTCCACATGTGTAAAACTGATTACCCCATTTATCTTTGTCGGCGCAACGGCGTTTACGGGTGTATAGATCTCTGGTTTTGTGTCGAGTAGCTCCGCGAGGTGCACAGCAGCCGTCACGCCGTTTTGAATATTTTGCCAACTAAACCCGAGTTGCACCAACGGCCCAAAGAACATGAGTGCATAGCCATTCACCGCGACGAGTTCTCCGACCGTGATGGAATGTTCGCGTATGAGATGTATGGAAAAGATAAATACCGAAAGCTGGGTCAAAAAGACAGCAATGCGTTGAAAAAACCCCGCATTCGCCCAATGCTTCTCCAGCTTCATCCATGTTTCAAAAACCCTCTTTAGCATAAGGTGGCGTATCTTTGCTGCAACGTGGGTTTCTGCGCTCGCCTGCTTCACCGTCTCCGTATTGTTCACCGCAGCAGACGCATAGTCCCATGATGTATTCCATGTGCGATGTGCGATATCGTCTCTTGATGGCATGTCACGAACCATCACATAGAGGATGAATGAGTACGTGGCGACACCCGCGAGGAGTATCATCGCGAGTGTTGTGTTGATGGAGTATGTGAGACCAATGCCTATGCCCATGGAGAGAAATTGGGGTAGGATGGTAGTAATGGTACGCACCGAAGAACTAATGCGCCAATCGGCGGTCGAGATCTTGTTGACGATTCCTCCCATGCCTGCGCTTTTATAGAAGGTGACTGGGAGGGAGAGGAGGTAGATGAAACTGTTTGTGGAGATTTGGATACGCAAATTGAGCCACGATGCCTCTTTGCGGCTCTCCATGACCCAGTCGGTGATGTTGGTGGCGAGTTGTAGAGCAACCCAAAAAGTAAGAAAAATACTCCACACAGGAAAGATTTCCCACATTGGTACGTCTCCACCCGCGAGCGCGATGAGCGTATCAAAAAATCGTCCGGTGACATACGGAACCGAACCGTTCAACATTGCTGAGAACATCCCGAGTGAAGCAATTATTGTAATCTCGCGTGAAAGCGGTGCAATGTGTCGCCATGTCGCATTCCATCCCTCGCGTGCGGTATACGGGGTTTTGATTTCTTGCTCCTCTTTGAGCTTATTGTCTATAAGTGCGTCGGCTTCCTGTATTGCATTTTCAGACATTAGCTCATAATAGCACTCTTTGAAATTTTTATGACAATCAATCTTTTGGTCACTTGTTGGACGTAGTTTTTCTCAAGTCATGTAGCACTTGCGACGTGCACGGGGTCTTTCCCCTCAAATGCGCGGAGTTTCTTTCTGCGATAGCGCATCACATTTGATGAGGTTGTGCAGACGATCTGCAATGAGCATTGACATGAAAAATTTGAGGCATATAGTAGTGTCTTCGGATGTTCTTTGTACAAGGAGTTTTGATAGTCTGAACAGCACAGCATAACACTCAATCACTTGAAGTGGGGACGAAGTCTCTAAGGGTTCGCCCCATCATTTCTTTTGTTTCGCATCATGTGATGCCAAAACTTGAAAGGATCGGATGTGAACCAAGCAGATACGTATTGCTCCCCAGCTCGAGCACGTGAGGAGCTCAAAAAAAGATTTTTACTGCGCCCTCGGATTGAGCGGTGGTGGAGAGACCAAGGATGGAAGATCCCCTCACGTTGTTTCGACTTCGATCGGGTCGCGGTCTTTGGGCGAGCAGTTGCCACACGGAGATACGAGGATGTGTTGTTTTGTGAATATGCTTGTATATTCGGATTCAAACCAATATGGATGGAGCACACGAAGGGTTCGCTCAGTACTCATTCTCCATTCAAGCGAAGCTTGCTTCATCCCTGTTTCTACATGAGGCGAGGGCGAAGCGGCGGAATCGTCGTTGAAACAAAAAGGCTGGCGGCCATCCAGGAGAAGCGGATGCAGCGACTGAGTGAGGTAGTGCTCGATGATGGAGCGTCACTTGTGGAATACCACCACCGGCTACACAAGATATTTGGACTCCACGATTCAGTCGTTGATCTTTCTAGTTTCTTCTCGCAATTTGGGGGTGCTGAAAAGTATTACACAGCCTATATGTCGTTGTTTGTCGCACATGCGGTAATCTTTGAGGACTACCACGAAGGAGAAGAAGAGGGAGCTATCCTTGATACCCTGACGAAAGATATCTTTCTTCCGGCATGTGACCGCCTGAAACAAGAGTTTGGAGTCGGTCCGTTGATTGTAAAGATGCCTTGGCACGACAATCTTAGATACTACGCACCGCCAGATGGTACAGAGTGGCAAACACATGGCGTTATCCCAGAGTGCTTGCTCCCCCAGATTGAAATGCACTCAGTATCAAGTGGTTAAAAAATCCTCTCCTCGTTCGCAGTTGTGGCTTGACTTAAATATAACTTCCATTTTCGGGAGTTTTTTATTACTGCAAACGCTTTCAAATTTTGATACCCCAAATTTTCTTATTCTCAACTGAATTTACCCGCAGAACAAATAAATTTGCCAGGTGGCTAGGATTTTCTTGTTATTTTCACGAGGTACCCGTAGCGCCTCATTTTGTGTTATAGTGCCTCTACTATGGACTTCAATCAATTTAAAGGTGGGGGAGAGAGTGGAGAAAAAAAGAAGGATGGGGGCACACCTGCACCTTCGTTTTTTTCGAACATGCTCTCTATTATGCTGGTTTTCCTGCTCATCGTGACCGCGTATTCGTTTTTTGCAGACAAGAAAGCCAAAACAGAAACAGTCTCACTTTCTCAGCTTGCCGTAGACGTGCGCGCGGGGCGTGTGGGGGAGATAGAGATCGACGGCGCAGACCTGCACATGGTGTACCTCGAGGGCGAGGTCAAAAAAGATGCGAAGCGCGAAGTCGACACGTCGTTCACTGAGTCGATGAAAAATTACGGAGTCTCTCCCGAGGAGCTCTCTGCGGTAAAAACACAAATCAAAGAACCGAGCGGATTTGGATATTGGTTCTACAACCTCGCGCCGTTTATGTTGCCGCTCATTTTTCTCGCGGTGCTCATTTGGTTCCTCACGCGCCAAGTGAAGCAGTCAGGAGGCATGCAGGCATTTTCCTTCGGGCAGTCAAAGGCGCGCGTTATCTATCCTGACGACACGGCACAGAAAGTAACATTTAAAGATATTGCTGGAGTCAAAGAGGCGAAAGAGGAGTTGCAGGAGATTGTGGAGTTTTTGAAACAGCCCAAAAAGTTTCTCGACATTGGCGCGCAGATTCCGAAGGGAGTGATGCTCATGGGAGGACCTGGGACGGGGAAGACCATGCTCGCGCGGGCGGTAGCTGGGGAGGCGGGGGTGCCATTTTTTCACCTTTCAGGATCTGAGTTCGTGGAAATGTTCGTGGGTGTGGGGGCGTCGCGCGTGCGCGATCTCTTCAAGATGGTAAAGAAAGAGTCGCCCGCTATTATCTTTATCGACGAGATAGATGCGGTGGGCCGCGCCCGTGGCTCAGGCGTGGGTGGTGGCAACGACGAGCGTGAGCAGACCCTCAATCAGATACTGGTGGAGATGGACGGATTTGAGCCCACAGAAAAGGTGATCGTCATTGCGGCGACAAACCGCCCTGACGTACTCGACCCCGCTCTCTTGCGCCCTGGCCGCTTCGATCGCCGCGTCGTACTCGACCTCCCCGACCTTGCAGACCGTGAGCAAATACTGCTTATCCATGCACGCAAAAAGCCGCTTGGTGAAGACGTGAACTTGCATGTGGTCGCAGAGCGCACCCCAGGGTTTTCGGGTGCAGACCTCTACTCGCTGATGAACGAAGGTGCGATACTTGCCGCACGCGAAAACAGAAAGAAAGTGTCACAGTATGACCTCATTCGCTCTATAGAGAAGGTGATGATTGGCCCCGAGCGCAAGAGCCACATTCTGAACGTCGAGGAAAAGAAAATCACTGCGTATCACGAGGGTGGGCATGCACTCTTGGCCTCACTCCTCGCATATGCCGACCCTGTGCATAAAATATCGATCATCTCACGTGGCCACGCGGCGGGGTACACACTGAAGCTCCCACTCGAAGAGCGTCGCTTCCACTCGCGCAAAGAATTTCTCGACGACATTGTCGTGTCGCTCGGGGGCTATGTCGCGGAGCTGATGATGTTTGACGACCTCACCACGGGCCCGTCGAACGACTTGCAGGTGGCAACAGGCCTCGCGCGAGACATGGTGGCGAAATACGGAATGTCTGCCTCACTTGGCCCCATTGCGTTCGAGGCTTCTGGCAGCATGCTGCTCGGTCGTGGTGGATTTGTGGAGAGGGACTACTCGCAGGACGTCGCGCGACGCATCGACATTGAGGTGGAGAAAATAATGAACGACTCACTCGTGCGTGCGAAAGACCTACTGGTGAAATATAAGCACGTTCTTGACGCCATTGCGCTCGAGCTCGTGCGCGTAGAGACCATCGAGCGCGAGCCGTATGAAAAGTTGCTTGTCCTCCATGGTATCAGCCCCAAGGTGAAAATCGGCGAAGAGACATACATTGCGCCGCAAGCTAACCCCGATGCAATATCCACCATCCACAATGAAGGCGAGGAGCACACAAAGCACGCTCGTCGCACAAAGAAGCAGTAATCAGGGTCTGTTTTAAGCACAGCACACATGATTGACAAGAGACTGCTCTGGATGCATTCTGAAGTATAGATTTTTTCTGAGGTTCAGTGCCATGAATATACACTTCACTGGAAAGCAGCTCTTCCTGCTCTTCTGTTCAGCCGCGCTCTTTGCTTTTTTCTTGGGATATATTTCGCCACTACCCCGCGTCGCCATCGAAGAGCAGACAATGCTTCTCGGTGCAATAAGTGAGATTCCCCGAGTCTTTATTTTCGGACTCATTTATTGGTACTACTCTGTGCGCAATCCAGGCTTCCTTTTTTTTACCCTTGTTTTTGTGCTCGGCACCGCTGTCGGGGCGGGAGTGCTTGGGTTTTGGAACGACATGTCTGTTTTCTTCATAGCAGGAGCATTCCTGTCCCGCACGGTCGCCGCCCTCGCATGCTATCAGTACTTTGTGCGCAAAATAAAAAAAGAAAAACGCTGGGGAAAATAAAATGAGTGCCGTGAATTACGGCGTTTCCCCAAAAACCGCCTCAGCGGTTTTTTTGCGCACCATTGACGAGTGACGCATTTCTGGTAGACACAAAAGAGATTGTTCGGTTGTTCATAGGGAAATATAATGCGCAGTGCATCCATACTCTCCTTCGCACCCTTTATTGTTATTTTTGACGCTACGGTGGAGGTGCCCCTTCTGACTATCTCCACAACACTTTGCTTCGGGCCCTTTAATTCTCGTGAGGACGCAGAGGAGTGGGTTTGTGAAGTCGAGCGTCTCCACGGGCGTCTTCAAAAAAGTGAGGAGACACTCTCTTCTGCAGTGCTCAAAGAGACAGGCTTTCCTACTGGAGCATACATGCGTGCACATGTGGGCACCACCGATGTCATTCTTGCAGGAAAAGAAGCACGAGAGCCTGGGGCACTCATCCCCCAAAGCACCCCAGAGGTTGCTGCTCGGGACCTCGGTGTCTATGTGCTGCGTGCAGCAAGTCAGGCAAGTAGTGACACGCTGGCGCAGCTCGAAACAAAACCTCACCCCTAAATCAAAACCGAGCTCACCCTCGGTTTTTTGCGTAAGTGTGACATAAAAAAACCACAGGATTATGTGGCGTCTTGGTTATTTGTCTGGAGGGAGATATTTTACCTCCACCATCTTGAGTGCTGCGGTGAGTGCGCGCATTTCCTCGGTTTCGGGTTTGCCGTACGTGTTCCCATAGCCAGTGAGAGCATATGCATGGACCTCGTCATCAAGAACATCTTCGCCGTAGTCCACTGCCAGTCTTGCTCGAAAAGCATCGACGCGGAATTGCTCGAGCACCGTGAGTACCTCATTACGATACTCTCCACATACTCCAAAGAGTCCATGACGAAGTTCGTGTTCAAAAAAATCTGAAGTCTCTCCGCTTTGCGTTCCAATGAGATAAAACTGCGTCTCACTGAGTACGCGCATGTCTTCCAGTAGCCCAAAGAGTGCTTTCTCCCAAATGGTGTGTGGCGCAAATTGTTGGTGGACGGCCTGCACCGCAAGGGACTTTACGTTGAAGCCTGACCAGTCGGCGGCGTAGGTGAATGCACCGTTTTTTCCGGCGCGTTTGCGTGCGAATGCGTTCAGTGCCCACTCGTCGGTGGAAATCTGATTTAATTCGCATGAATGCGCTGCTGCGTCGTTTTTTTCAACCCCGCACTGCATGTACCAGTCCATGTACTCGTCGAGCGTAAAGACTTTGCCACAAAAACGTTCATTCGGTGACTCTTGAAATTCCTGCATGCGCAGGAAAGTCAGTGCAAGTTCGTGTCGATGCGGGGACTGGATATGCCAGATTGGGTATCCTGCGACCTTGGTAATAGAAAGCATCGATGACTCCTTTTGAAAAAACTCTGTTTCTACACTACTGCATCACACGGCGCAATTCAATAGCGACAAGCATGCACCCTTCCTCTGCATCCCCACTCAGATTCGTGTGCGTCGAAATGTGATCCCACACTTCGTTTTTTACTGAATCGGAGGTCGCACCTCCTTAATTACACATTCTTATTGTGGATTTTCAATGAGCTCCCTCAGTACTCTTTCGTCGAGAGGGGTTCTCCCAAAAATATCATTGATTGCAGTACGATTAATGATGCTGCGCACTGGATACACTCCAGCATATTCCCGTGCACTTGACCATGTATATTCTTTAAGTGAGATAAGTGCTTTCTTTGCACTGATGCCGGACTCCTTCCAGCCCGAATGTGTCACATCAAGCACATTGAGATGCACGTAATGCGGAATGTAGAGAAATTGAGACTCCTTGCCAATGTGCACACTTTTAAATCTTCCCTGAAAGAGAGGTCCTACGCGCTCCGTTTTCTGGTTGAAATACATAGTGTAGCCAGTGCAAACCTTACGCATGAATTCTGTTATACCGTTAGTGTTTTCTTGTCGTAATAGTAGGTGGAAATGATTAGGGAGGAGTGTGTACGCCAGAATGCTAACTAACTCCTTGCGGGCGATTTTTGGAGGTGTGATTTGCGAAAAGTTTAAAGATTTTTGATTTTTAAGAGAAGTGATGTGTCGAAGCTCGACGGGTTCTTCGGTATTAAATTGTTCCAACGAGTCAAAAAAACGTCGGTAGTCCCAGTCATCGCTGAAGATGTCGCGCTTCTCCACACCGCGGTTGAAAACATGGTAAATCTCCCCCTCAACTAAAGCTTCCTTCCTTTGCATAAAACAATGATACTTCGGAGGTCGCACCTCCGCAAGCTTTCGGAGGTGCGACCTCCGAAAACTCTTTTTCTTTACATTATTATTGATGCGCCCTATAATCGCCCTATTATGTGGAGAAAACGATTTATTGCCCTCCTGCTCCTGCTAGCAGGCATAGGTTCCGGTTATTTTATTTATATTGCAGAAAAGCAGCCAGACACTCCGCTCGCAAAGTTTCCGTTTAAGTACGGTCTTGATATTTCAGGTGGAACACAGCTCGTGTATGAAGCAGACACCACAAAGGTGGCCGCGACTGAGGTCCGCCAAACAATGGACGCACTGCGAGACGTTATCGAGCGTCGCGTGAATCTCTTTGGTGTTTCAGAGCCCGTCGTCCAGACTGAGGAGGCAAATACCCTCTCAGGCACACCTGCACAGCGGCTCATCGTAGAGTTGCCTGGTGTGACGGACATCAAGAAGGCGGTGGAGCTCATCGGGCAGACACCATTGCTTGAGTTTAAAACAGAGCGCGCAGAGGGAGCGGAGAAGGCGGCAATCACGGAAGCGATTACCGAAGCACAAGCAGCATTTGCTTCTGGGGCGATGAATGACGCACAAAAGCAGGAGTACGTGAACGCACAGCCACTCCTCAACCTTGATCCAAACTACGTCAACACAGAATTGAACGGCTCGAAGCTTGCAAAAGCATCACTCATTTTTGATGCGACAACGAACGAGCCAAAAAGTACTGCTGACCTTCACTGACGAAGGAAGACAAATGTTTGCAGATATTACGAAGGCGAATATCAATAAAAGCGTAGCAATTTACCTCGACGGAGCACCCATCTCTACGCCCACCGTGCGTGAGGCAATCCTCGACGGGAATGCGGAAATATCTGGGAGCTTCAACGTCATTGAGGCGCGTGAGCTCGTGGGGCGTCTGAACTCTGGTGCGCTTCCTGTGCCTATTTCTCTCCTCTCCACGGCTACAGTGGGGGCAACGTTGGGTGAGCGTGCGCTCCACTCTGGCGTGAAGGCCGGTGCAGTGGGCGTCCTCGTGGTCGCCATATTCCTCCTCTTCTGGTACCGCATCCCTGGCATTGTTGCGATACTCGCACTCGTCATCTACCTCGCAATCATGCTGCTTATCTTCAAGCTGATTCCTGTCACCCTCACCGCGGCAGGCATCGCCGGATTCATCCTTTCTATTGGTATGGCGGTAGACGCAAACATTCTGATCTTTGAGCGCATGAAGGAAGAGCTACGCAAGGGAAAAGATATTACGACGGCCATGCACGACGGCTTTGCACGCGCGTGGCTCTCCATTCGTGACTCAAACACGTCTTCGATAATTTCCGCGGTCATCCTCTTCTGGTTCGGCACGTCGCTGGTGAAAGGTTTTGCGCTGACGCTCGGCATCGGTGTTTTGGTGTCTATGTTTTCCGCGATTACGGTGACACGCACGTTCCTCTTGGCACTCGGCACACGCGGTAACAGTCGCATGGTGAAATTTTTATTCGGTAGTGGAATAAAGTAAAACGTATGTTCATCATCAAATACAAAAAATTCTTCTTTATTTTCTCCGGACTCTTGATGGGGGCATCGCTTGTGCTGATGGTCGTTTTCTCTCCATGGAAATTCGGTATCGAGTTCACCGGAGGCTCTCTCCTTGAGGTATCGTATCCTGAGGGCAGGCCAGCGCGCGAGCTGCTTTCCGAGAAGCTCGACACGCTAAAGTGGGCCGGCACCGCGCTACAGGAGACAGGAGAGAAGGGCTTTATCATTCGCACAAAAAATCTTACCGAGCCAGAGCGTCAGCAGCTCATGGGTGTAGTCTCTGATAATGGTGCGACAACGATTCTCGAAGAGCGATTCAACTCCATCGGGCCGACCATTGGAGCTGAGCTCCGCACCAAGGCACTTTGGGCAATTCTGACCGTGCTCCTCGCCATCGTGCTCTATATCGCATTTGCATTTCGTGGAGTATCGCACCCTGTATCCTCTTGGGTGTACGGGTTTGTGGCCATCGCAGCACTTGTGCATGATGTGCTCATTCCTGCTGGGATCTATATTGCCATGGGGCACTTTTATCTCGATATGCAGATCGACGTACTCTTTGTCACCGCAATACTCACCATTCTCGGCTTCTCAGTCCACGACACTATCGTGGTGTTCGACCGCACGCGTGAAAATTTGAAACTGCGCACATGGAAGGAATTTGACGTCACAGTGGGGCACTCTCTTGAGCAGACGTTTGTCCGCTCGGTAAATACCTCCATGACTGTACTCCTCGTTATTCTCGCCCTCTATTTTGTGGGTGGGGAGACGACAAAAAACTTCGCACTCACACTCGCTATTGGAATCATTGCGGGAACGTACTCGTCGATATTCTTCGCCTCACCCCTTCTTGTGGGCATCGAAGAATGGCAGCGCAAAAAAGCATTAAAGCAATCAAAAAAGAAGTAACACTAAAAAATACAGCAAAAAACGCCCCCTCGTGGGCGTTTTTTGCTTGTAGACATGCATTTATCCACAGAAAATATATAGGACACTTGACATATTAGTATTTTGAGTGTATGATTACTTCATTAAAGGTTAAATGAACTACTACGTATGTCTGAATCTGTCCCTACGAGCGAAGATGAGGTGAATCTCGACAACTTGTTTGGAGCTGAAATGGTGGGTAGCTACGAAGATACGGACGGAGTAAATATCGACAGCGCACATGAAGTCCTCGCTCTGGCTGTTGCCGCCACTGAAGCGGGGGAGGCCATAGATATGGAACAGGTAGAAGATAAGATTAGGTCCCTACAGGCTGCCCAGAATTCGCAAACCATACTGAAGGCTGACGTGTATAAGGCAATTCCAAAGGCCCTCGCAGCACTCATCGCGGTCGCAAATAAAAATCGTCAATAAGTAACTCCGCAGAGACAAAACCCCCAGCGTCGCTGGGGGTTTTGATTGAGAATATTTTTGACTTTCCCTATCTCGTGCCTCAACCAAAAGCTATTTCATCCCCAGCTTATACACAGTACTTGAAATATTTATACACTTCTACATATACTGCTATGTGGTTGAGCCACCAAAATGACCTTGACCTGATTAAGTCGGCATGTATAATGGCCAGTACGTTCTTCAGATGAGCTGAAATACCAAGTGTATAAAGGTGATTCACGGGAGGAGCGATACGGTCTTTGAAAAGCCGTTTTTAATTTGTCGGAGACTACTAACAAAGCGTCTCTCTCAGGTGAAAAAACTATATAGTGTGTTACGACTCATGTAAATTTACGACAAGATAAATTTATGTGAGTGAAAATAATCAAGTTATGCAAGTTTTCAGAAATGAAACAGCAGAAGCGAGTACTGTAGTGATATAGTGTTTTCTTTTGTCTCGTTTCACTTTTCTTTAAGAGTTTGATCCTAGCTCAGGATGAACGCTGGCGGCGTGGATAAGGCATGCAAGTCGAGGGGGT
>JAYUQK010000040.1:0-4225 GCA_043756785.1 Candidatus Lloydbacteria bacterium
GATGCTGTCTATTGCGAGTGCGGGGAGCGTCGAAAATACATTACGAATCCATAAATGGCGGTCATGTGTGAGCTTTTTGAACCATGCATACAGATACGCATCCACATTTTCAGAGACGAGAAATGCAAGCCATGATGCAATGGTGATCTGTGGCAACACCATGAAGAGGGTGTCGAAACGCTCTCCTTGTGCGCTCCACAGTGGGTCTGCCTCGAACTGCATGCCGAGCCATATGAAAAATGCCATCGCGAGCTGCGCCACAAAAGCAATGAAGATCATGCGTTGCGTCTCCTTCCGCCCAAAACGCTCGTTGACAATGTCGGTGAGGAGAAATGTCACCGAAAATACAATCACTCCTGCGGGGCCCGTGAAAGAGCCTATCCCGAGGTGAAACACTGCCATTTTTGTCGCGAGTATTTGTGCCGTGAGCACGAATGCCACATACAGGCCGACAAGGAGATCGGAACGCTCGAAGCGGCGCGCATAGAGGCTACCCAAGAGTGTAAAGCTTGTAACGCCGATGGCCCAGGCTATCAATAATCCCCATGTCATAAGTAAGACTTACGCAAACGGCGAACTTCATCGTTATGGAGCCTCTGCAACTCGGTCAACATATATGAATATGTCTTCCTCGTCGCCTTCTCCATGCCTCGAATTTCATCCATTTGCCTAAGTCTTACTATTGTACGACAACTATACAATCGCAACAATCATGTTTTTTTGAATTTCTTTGATGGCGATGATGAGGGCGGCAATATTTTCATTAGTTGTAGCGCGCCCGAAGGAGAGGCGGATACCGCTCGTATCGCTCTGGTGTCCCGCATTTCGTAGCACAGCTAAGACGTGTGAGGTTTCCGCATCCGCTTCATTGCACGCGCTCTTTGTAGACACCGCAAAACCTTTCGCGTCGAGCGCGATGGCGAGGAACTCGTGCGAGATATTTGGGAGAGAAAAATTTATGATATTTGGGAGGTTGTGCTCCCCCACCCCGTTCAATACGAGACCCTCGATTTTTAAAAGTGCAGTGCGCGCCTCGTTCTGTATTTCTGTGAGGCGGGCGACTTCTCCTTCTTGCATCTCTTTTGCAATCGTCAGCGCGAGTGCAAACCCCACGATGAGCGGTACGTTCTCTGTGCCCGCACGCATTCCCCGCTCGTGACCACCGCCGACAACAATGGGGAGGAGCGGGATGGCTCTTTTTTTGGCGAGCAGGGCAACTCCTTTGGGACCATAAATTTTCGCTGCATTTATCGTCATCATGTCGACGCCGAGCTGGAGCATGTTGAGCGGCAGATAGTTTGTCGCTTGGCAGGCGTCGGTGTGCAAGAGTGGGTAGTGGTCTTCCGTAGTGGGCGCCACGTCACGCGCCACTTTGCGCACTTCTTTTTTCCAGCGGCGAATTAAACGTGCGATTTCGCTTATCGGCTGAATGACGCCGATTTCATTGTTGGCATACCCGATAGATACGAGCACGGTATCGAGCTTGAGTGCAGCCTCGATTGCCGCAACATCGACTTGACCCGTAGGGTCGACGGTGATGAAAGTCGAGGTCACCCCCTCTTTTCCAAGCACACGCACGGCAGCCAACACTGCATCGTGCTCTATTGCCGTGGTAATGATGTGCGGAGTCTGACTCGGATGAGTTTCTTTCCATGCGCGCACTACTCCCATGATTGCAAGATTGCACGACTCCGTAGCACTTCCCGTGAAAATAATCTCGTCAGTGTGCACCCCGAGCACGGCGGCGACGCTTGCGCGAGAGGTTTCAAGTATGCGCGAGGCGTCAGCTCCCTCTTGGTGAATCGAGGAAGGGTTTCCAAATGTATCTTTTGCGTGGAGGGCGACCACCTCACGCACCCGCTCATCCATAGGCGTCGCAGCGGCGTGGTCGAGATAAATGCGATTCATATGTGCATTCTATATAGAGAGGAAAATATTGGCAATTCGCCTCTGCTGCGCTATCATTGTGGGAATGTCACCCACACTCATCACCGTCGGCATCTTGGGTGCCGCCATCGTCCTCCTCGTCATCTGGCTTATTCTCCTTGAGCGACGCATCGGGCGGCTTGCAGCGGGCAGTGACACACGCTCACTGGAGGACACCATCAATAAAAACCAGACTGACTTAGAGCAACTATTCCTCTTTCGCAAAGAGGTGGAGGGCGAGCTCGCGCGCCTCGACCAGCGCATCATGAAAAAACTCCATGGGGTCAAAACACTCCGCTTCAACCCATTCTCGGGTACAGGCTCGGGTGGCAACCAGAGCTTTGCCACCGCGCTCCTCGACGAAGAAGGAAGTGGTGTTGTCCTCTCGACTCTCTATGCGCGCGACAAAATGAGTATCTTTGCAAAACCCATCAAAAATCGTACATCAGAATTTGAATTAACTGACGAAGAGAAGGAGGTGCTGAAATAGTTTGCGGTTGAGCCATGATGAAGTGGACATGAGGCACATGGCGTGGTAGTATCGCCACATCTTCACCATATGGCAACAAAACTGACAAAATCTGCGCCGAAAGCAGCGGAAGCATCGACTGCGCGCCCACCCATTGTCGTGATCATGGGGCATGTTGACCACGGAAAGTCGACGCTCCTCGACTACATTCGCAAAACAAACATTGTGGCCGGAGAGGCGGGTGGAATCACTCAGCATATTTCTGCATACGAGGTGGCGCACAAAAGTGAGGATGGGAGCGACAAAAAAATCACTTTTCTTGACACGCCTGGGCACGCGGCCTTTCAGGGCATGCGCTCTCGAGGTGCGCGCGTCGCCGACCTCGCAGTGCTCGTCGTCTCGGCCGAGGACGGGGTCAAGACGCAGACACTCGAAGCACACAAGGCGATTGTCGCCGCACAGATCCCCTTCATTGTCGCCATCAACAAAATAGACAAAGCAAACGCAAACATCGAAAAAACGAAGTTGAGTCTTGCGGAGTCGGAGATTTACGTCGAGGGGTACGGTGGAGACATTCCCACGGTTTCCATTTCGGCAAAAGTGGGCACAGGCGTCTCGGAGCTTCTCGACATGATGCTCCTTGTCGCTGAAATAGCTGACCTGAAAGGAGATGCACGAAAAGAGGCATCGGGTGTGGTCATCGAGTCTAAGATGGACCCCAAGCGTGGCATTGTGGCGACACTTGTCATCACTGATGGCACACTCACAAAGGGCATGTTCGTCGTCGCAGGAGCTAGCCTCACTCCAGTGCGTGCCATTGAAAATTTCCTTGGAAAACCTACAGACCATGCGACCTTTTCCTCCCCCATCCAACTCACGGGCTGGAACACGCTACCCAGCGTAGGGGCGACATTTACCTCTTTTCTACACAAGAAAGATGCCGAAGCACACGCGGCACTTTCTCTCGCCAACAAAAAAGAGGTGGTGAAGGATATGCTGCCAGCGAACGGCGTGCTCTTCCCTATTATTTTGCGCGCAGATGTCGCGGGGTCCCTCGAAGCGCTCGTGCATGAAATAGCAAAGCTTAGCCACGAGCGCGTGATCCTGAAGATCATCCAGCAGGGAGTGGGGGCCATCAACGAGAGTGATGTGAAGCTCGCATCGGGTGCCAATGCGCCAGTCATCCTCGCCTTCCACGCCAAGGCCGACGCACTCGCCACCGATCTTGCGGGGCGCAACAACGTCACCATTCATAAATTTGATATCATCTACAAGCTGACGGAATGGCTCGAGGAGGAGATAGGTCGGCGTGCACCACACGTGGAATCCGAAGAAAATCTTGGTGAATTTCGCATCATTCGTTACTTCAGCCAACAAAAAGAGCGGCAAGTCGTGGGTGGCGCCGTGGTGTCCGGAAAGGTGGTGCATGGGGCCCGCTTTAAA
This sequence comes from Candidatus Lloydbacteria bacterium, assembly GCA_043756785.1. Classification (GTDB taxonomy): domain Bacteria; phylum Patescibacteriota; class Minisyncoccia; order Phycocordibacterales; family UBA6899; genus MHLP01. The sequence goes on from JAYUQK010000040.1 coordinate 3,839, forward strand.
ATACTCCGTCGTGATGTCGAGATAGGGGAAGGAAAGATCGTCGAGGTCCAATCACAAAAAGTGAAGGTGCAGGAGGTGGGCGAGGGGCACGAATGTGGCCTACAGATAGAGTCGAAATTCACGCTTGCCGAGCGCGATGTGCTCGTCCCCTATCACACCGTAATAAAACAATAGCTGCATGAGTAAGCTAAAGCATCAGCGGGAAGAATTCATGCTCAAAGATCTTGCGGCAGACTTCCTCTCGCGCGCGTCAAACCGCACCTCGCTCATCACTGTCACGCGTGTCATCCTCTCCCACGACCAAAAGCGTGTCGACATCATGCTCTCTGTACTCCCGAAGTCTGCGGAAAAGGCCGCCCTCATCTTTGCCAACCGCATGACGACAGA
>JAYUQK010000041.1:0-4182 GCA_043756785.1 Candidatus Lloydbacteria bacterium
CACCGACTGAAGTCGCTCGCCAATTCCTGCAATCAAAGAGCAAATACCTCTCCGCTATCGCCACAAAAGATCGGGGCGCATTTGAGGTAAACAAAGAAACCGGTGGCCTCTACTGGTATCTCTATCGCACGCTGCGGAGCAACGACCTGTATAACACCGGGGAGCGCGTAGAGCTGGGGCGATGGATTTGTCCGTGGTTTTGGTTCACGATGCTTGCATGGGCAGTATTCCTGCTTGTGTCACCCGCAGCACTTGTCGCTGCCGTCGCACTTCTCGCCTCGGGTGGATTTGAGACGGGCCTCGTACCCTTCTTGGGTGCGGTCGGCTCCCTTACCCCACTCTTCCTCTCCCTTCGATGGCTGAAGAGGAAGCTCCGTGACCCCGCCTACAGTGACGCCTACTGGGAGAAAGTCGGCTCTGGTGTCGGCATATTCCTCGCTCTTTTTGCGGGCGCAATAATTATCAGTTCGTTTGGCCACTTCGCTACATTTTGGGTGCTGGCCATCTCTCTGATATTCCTCATTCCGCACATGCTTAAACATCATGACTTGCGGTTTTGGAGACTACCCACACTGGGGAAATTCTTGCCGCTCCTCACCCTCATCACGTTGTGCCACGATATCTATCGGCATACGCAGTTCTGGGAGGCCGTGCTTGCTCTGGCTCTTGGGTTCCTCGTGCATTGCTTTGAGCATCGTAGTATGATCGCGATCGGACTCGGACTCTGTGCATCTTACGGGCTCGCAGTGTATGGAATTTTCAGGTTTGCAAAACGCCAGAAGTTTAAGGTGGAGGATATCTCGAAAGAACTCCCTTCGTTCATCGCGCCCGCCTCGCCAGTCGCAGTGAGATTGGTTAAGGCCGAGGAAGAGCTCCTTGGTGAGGGTTTGTTTTTTGGACTTGGGTACCTGCTCCTCGCCGCCATCACCATTTTTGTTTTTTGGGGTCTCTTCGACGGCAGATATCTGCTGTTCTCGGTGCCATTCGTCTTCCCGCTGCTGCTCCCGTTTATATCGGCTGTTACGGAAGAGCACGGTCTAAAAAACCACATTCTCGGTAGAGCAACAAAAGAATGGCCTTTCGGGAAAAAGAAATCTAAAAAGGTGTCAAAAGCACTCAGTGCCAATCCGTATTGGTTTGATGCATCCGGTTTCTCTTTTCGGGTGGATGCATCACAGAGGTTGATTGATGCATATAGCCCATTCAATGATAACTTCGACTGGCTGCTCATATTTCTCGAGCTTGTTTCTTCAGACAAAGAGCTCGAGCGGGCATGCACGTTCATGGCTTCGGGTTACATGTATCGCCTCCGTCCAAAAGTATCGACGGCACACATCGTGCTCGCTGGTAGTGCATCTGAGGGGGTACTTACTGCCATCGCAAAGCTCGAGGACAGTAAGGACGAATGGGAGGGCTTCCTTGGCCTTAGTGAGAAGCTCGGAGCCGCAATCATTGCTGTTTACCATGTCATCATTTGGTTGCCGCACCTGATCTGGAAGCTTGTTCGGCACAGCTACCTCTGGATTAAGGCGATGAACGAGGCCTGCCCTCTTTCGCCCCCGCATGAGCGTGGTGTCGTCCGTTAGTGTTCTCTGTTTCCAGTTCCAACCCCGCACGAGCGGGGTTTTTTCTTTCTAAGGAAAGCCTACTTTTTGCTTGTTGTTGCAGTTGCCGTGCTTGATGTTGCAACCGCCGTCACCCGCAGCTCTGGAATGAGCGCCTCGATTTCCTCGCGTGTTTTAAAGCCGTAGTATGGCTTGCGGTTCACTATCAAGACGGGGAAGCGGTTCTCGAGTTGGTAGATCGACTTCAAGGTCTCGATCACCGAGAGCCCGAGATTGTAGTCGAACGCATAGACGTGGAGCGCGGCGTAGTCTTCGCGCATCGAAGTAAGCACATACCCCATTTTTTTACAGTCATCACAATTTCCTGCGTTGGAGTAGAAGTAGATGACCGACATGGGTTTGTCCCCGCATTGCTTCGCGCGCTCACGCAACAGGAGATAGTCCTTTGCCTGAAGGAGTGAATAATACTTTTTCAAGCTGTTTACCTCGGGGTCCGTGGCACCGCGCTGGTCTTCCATGTATGCGAGTCGTTTGGTGAGGTTGTTGATTTCGTTGATAAGGAAGGTATTCCCACCCCCCTCATCACACGAAGCGTCGGCCAAGAGCGCGTACTGAATTTCAGATTCGAGGATATTGCGGTTTATGGTGTCTTCGATATTTTTTATTTGCCCGAGGCGTTGGTTGTAGAGGTAGTCGGAAAAGAGAAAAATAATGGCAAAAATCCCCAATGTGATAAAGAAGACGAGTATGTATTTACGAGGGGAAAGATTTTGTTGCATAAGTGTTATTGTGTATTAACGCCAGCGAGCTTCCTGTGAAGACACAAGGTTCCAGAGTGAGCGCACAAGCCAAAATGGAGCGATAAGCCCGTAAAGCAGAAGGAAATAGAGCATGTCCCGCGTCACCGTGAAGCGCCGGAGCACCATGCGTGCACCCATGATAACGAAAAATATTGTTGTAAAAAAGAGGCAATAGACGACCAATCGACGAAACTCGAGATTGAGTGAAAACCAGTCGAATTGGGGCCATCCACGGGGAAGATGAAATCCCAACGCACTATATTGGAGATAGCGCTCGTACGCAAGGTGTCCAATATTGCGGATATACATGGCACAAAAAAATAGTGCGATAAAGATAGAGAAGAAGGCAAAGGGCATGGTCAGCATTCCGAGGTTGCCAAATTTTGGATTAAAAAACATGTGGCGATATTTGAAAAATGCGTTTTTGAGGAATCCAGATACCCAGCGCACGCGCTGCTTGTAGAGGGCGCGTGGCGTACGCGGGGAGACGGTGTAGACGAGGGCGGTGTGCGCGTTCTCGATGCGCATTTGGTGCGACTGCAGCCGAAGCGCCATCTCCATGTCCTCGGTCCCATATCCATGGACGAAGTTGCCCACGATAGCAAAGACGCTGCGCCTATAGATTGAAAACGGCCCTGGTGTGACGTAGAGACCGTTGATGCGGCTAAACACCTTTCTGGTGAATTCTCCGATCATATATTCTGCTGCCTGTACCCGTCGCAATACGTTGTCTGGGTTGTGAATCTGCACGGAGGGTGTGACGGCCATTATTTCCGGGTTATCGAAGTAGGGGATAATCTCCCTCAGCGCATCTGGTGCCACAAAAGAATCCGCATCGAGGCAGCCGACGAGGTCGGTGGTGGCATGTGCGAGACCGAGGTTCACGGCAGTGAACTTCCCCCCATTTTCCTTTTTGGGGAAAATCCGGATTTGGGGGTGGCCGAGGAAACGCTCTGCAACGAGGAGGGTATTGTCGGTCGAGCCGTCGTCGACAATAAAGATGTTTATGCGGTCCTTTGGGTAGTCGAGGGCGAGGAGGGAGTGTACGGTACCAAGTATGGTCTCCCCCTCGTTCCAGGCGGGGACAATGATCGTCACACTCGGGTGTTTCCCTGGCATCCGCTCTGGCTCTCTTGAGAGCGCAAACCGCTCTTTTTCCTCAAAGTAGGTGAGCAGCATAAATACCTCAAAATACATGGTGAGGAAAAGCAAAACGTAGATGGGGAAGGTCAAAAATGTGTCCATTGTAAAATATGGTGGAGTACCCATTTCGGGTATCGTGCACCAATACTAGTCCCAAAAGAACCATAAGTAAAGGCGTTTTTTCCCACTTTCTGTCTTTTTTTATGACTGCTATTTTTGTGTTATTTTCCAAAAATTCCAGAAAAACCATATATTGCAACAAAAAATAACAAAAAACACAACAAAAAGAGACAACGTCAAATTTTATTTATTACTTTTTTGAAGTCTTGCAAATATCACCAGAGATTTTTCCCTACAAAAACGTTGTAAAATAAAGACATAATCTACTACGGAGAATATGGGTTGCCCCAAAAAGCATCATGGGTACAATGGCCTAGTACTAAAAAAGAGTGACAGAGATATTGACTAAGACGTTCTATTGTGATATAATATTTGTGTTATTCCACTGAAGCTAATTTGCACCAGAATACTCCATATGAACATCCTCACTCTCATAAGCGACATTGACGGCAAACAGGGTGGGCGTAAAAGCCCAACCTCCTTCCTCCTCGCCCTCATGATTCTTGCTGGGCTACTTCCTCAGACAGTCGCTGCCAACACTACGTACCTCAAAA
>JAYUQK010000042.1:0-12006 GCA_043756785.1 Candidatus Lloydbacteria bacterium
GCAACCAGTCACTCAGCGACTCGATTTCAAGTATTTCGATAACCCACGGCTCATGTTTTTCAAACAGTGAGTCAGAGATCGTCCCCACGCTCGGAGTTCTGCTCTTCCATTCGCGCATTCCTGCTTCGTCGGGTTTTCCTTGTTCATGATCCGGAACGATTTCCTGCACTGCTGGAGAGAGCATGATGGTATAAGAGGACTCGATCTTCCTGACCCGCACAGTTGCGCCGACTGCAAATTTGCTTTCAATTTCCTTATAGCGACGAATGTACTCTTTTTTGTACTTCAGACGCAGTGGTAGCATAAGTGCGGAAAGAATTCTCCAAATTGGAAAGAGCATCCCCGGAAAATATTTTGCGACAAACATCCAAAATTTCATACGCCAACCTTCAAGGAAATTTCTAAATCTTAGACTAGTGCAACTGCGGTACTAAGTCAAACAAAAACCACCCAATCATGATGACGGGTGGCTTTTTGAATTTCGATTTTACTTCTTCACTTCTGGGCGCTTTGCTCCATAGAGCGAGCGGCCCTGCTTGCGCTTCTCTACTCCCGCAGCATCCAGACGTCCACGGACGATGTGGTAGCGCAGCCCGAGGTCCTTGACGCGCCCACCGCGCACAATGACCACGGAGTGCTCCTGGAGCTTGTGACCTTCTCCGGGAATGTACGCAGTGACCTCCATACCGTTGGTGAGGCGCACGCGTGCAATCTTTCGGATGGCGGAGTTTGGCTTCCTTGGGGTCATCGTGGTGACCTTCGAGCACACACCGCGCTTGAAAGGAGATGCGTATACAATAGGGCGATTTTGGATGTGGTTGAATCCACGACCCATGGCGATGGCCTTGGATTTGCGGACCACCTTCTTGCGGCTGCTTTTTACGAGTTGGTTGATTGTGGGCATAAAATAATTTTCAGGTAGGGATAATCTACTATATTGCCATAAAAAGTGCAAGCAACATGGAGACAACGGCCCCCTACCCCACAAATAGCCCGTAGAGAGAGTAAATAAGTGGAAGGAAGAACTGCCACAAAAAGAAGGCGAAAAAGAGGATAAGTACGAGTGAATAACGCTCTATATAGTCACCGATATAGCGGTAGCGGAGTGGGAGGGCGTTGAACAGCACCTTGGAGCCGTCGAGTGGCGGGATGGGGACGAGGTTGAATACGGCAAGGATGATATTCGTGAGAACGATAGTTTGCATAATACTCTGCACAGGACTCGAGAGGAGTGGGCCACCAAAGCGCAGTAATAGGCCAAAAATGAGTGCAATGGCAATATTGGTGAGCGGGCCCGCAAGGGCTACTTTGGTGTCCCCCCATTTCTGGTCGCGCAGGTTATACGGATTGTATGGCACGGGCTTTGCCCAGCCAAACACAAAGCTTCCGGGGATCATGAGGGTGGCCAGTGGTACGACGATAGAGCCCATCGGGTCGATATGCTTCACGGGGTTCATCGTGAGCCTTCCGGCGAGTCGGGCGGTGGAGTCGCCTAAATACTGTGCCATATACCCATGCGACACCTCATGTGCCACGATGGAAAACACGAGTACGGCGAGTGAAAAGATGAGCTGTATGGGATCGTCTTGCATGGTAGTACCACCCATGGTAGCATGGCCAGCACTTAAAGAAAAACATATGGCATCCACAAACACCTGCACACTCTGCAATAAAGGAACCAAAATGGCTGGCGGATATTCAAACCGCATCCGTGCCACCAAGTTCAACCCGAGCGGCGACAAGCGCAAGTATCCCAACCTCCAGTGGGCAGCACTCCCCAAGACCGTCTCCGGACTTTCTGGTGGGCGCATCAAGATCTGCACACGCTGCATGAAGGCAAACAAGCACTTGGAATTGAAGGCGGGGTAAATCTTTCAAAAAATCGCTTCGGCGATTTTTTTATTGCATTTTTGGTTACAAAAAAAATTACGTTAACACTTCCGACCGGACGTCTTAACGTAATTATTTTTTTGCGTGAAAAAAACGCCCCCGAAGGGGCGTGGTGTCTAAGAGTATTCGGCTTTGCTTAAATTCTCGAGAGCCAGGTAATACCAGCCTTCGCAAGAGCAAGTACATCAGGAGCATCGGTGTGGACGCTAACTTCGTGTTGGACGGGCTTCTTGCTTGCACCCTTGAAAACCAGCGAGAGGTTTGCTTCCCGGTCCTGTGTCGGGTTAACGGGGTTGCTGTACAACTCCATGTAGTCCCACGTCTCCCCACACAACTCCACGAAAAGCTTGAGGTGGTCGGCAGTCACGTTGGAGTTCGACTCTTCCTCGCCCTTCTTCCACCAGAAGGTTATGACTGCCCTTGGGCCCTTTTGTGTTTCCACGCGTGCCCAGTAGGCATTCACGAGGTCGTGCCCACCAAAGCTGCTCCATGCCACCCCGACTGAGTGGAGGTCACCCGTGTATGGGTATGACTCTCCCGTGAGCTTGTTGTACTTTGTGTATTCGAACTGGATTTGCTCGCCGGTGTACCCCTCGGTGCTCGCTCCGCCACCTGAAGGCCTCCGCTCATGGAGCCATGCGGGGACTTGATGGATACCCACACGGAAATTCACATGGACGATGCCTGACTCTGGGACTTCGTCCGAAAGATCGTGGAAAGTGACTGGGCGCGATGAGGCAGGGAGGGTAGAAACTGGGGCACTATTTGTGGTTTGCATGGCAAACTCCTTGGTAAAAACATTGTTGAAGAACCAGGTTGCGCTAAAAAGAAGATTTAGCGTATAAGAATTATATCACAATTTCACAAACAACGCAAGCCCCTGCATAACCTCACCTGCCCTTATCCAAGGTGGGATCTTGGAATTAAAAAACGTTGCAAAATATAGCCTTTTTTATACATAGGGTACCCCTATGTATTTTTAGATTCGGGTTACGGTTTCGCCGTTGGACTCATACGTGATGGTACCCTCTTTTATGGTGGTGAGTAGGGGGATATTTTTTTCCTTGAGCAATTCGACGACTTCTTTGTGTGGGTGCCCATAACGATTGTCTTTCCCTGCGGAGATGACCACCACCTCTGGAGCAACTGCGGCGAGAAAATAGGGGGAGGTCGATGTGCGTGAGCCATGGTGCCCCGCCTTCAGTACATTCGACTGGAGCCCCTGCCCAAATGCTTTTGCGATGAACTCCTCTTGTGCTTGCGGGAGGTCGCCCGAAAGCAGAAATGCTGTTTCCCCATAGCGAATACGCAAGACTATCGATGCGCTATTGGTTTCACTCCCCGCCATGTCAGAAGTAGGGTACAAAATATCTGCGACAACGCCACCACCCAAGTCTATCTGCATCCCGCTACGTGCGATAATGTGCCCTGCGCCCTCCGTAACGATAGCCACCTGCATCGCATCGTGTACGCCATTCTCCGATGACGCACCAGACTGTATGGCCGCGCCAACCTCATAACGCTTAAATACTTCAGGAAACCCTCCGATATGATCAAGGTCGGGATGTGAAAGCACTGCAACGTCGATACTACGGTCCCCAAATGGCATCACACGCGAAAGCGCGCGGAGCGTAGCGCCGGAGGGAGGACCCGCGTCGTAGAGGAGTTGGTTGCCATTCGGTGCTTCAATGAATACTGCGTCACCCTGCCCCACGTCTAAAAATGACACGCGGAGGAGGCTTGGGTGTGCCCCGTGGCTCACCATGAGTATTGCAATGTCTACCACAAGGACGATGCTCGCGAGAACGAAGAGTGGGTGCATGGAGAGCCAGCGGAAAAACTCCTTGTGATTCATGAAATGAGCCTACGCAAGGATGACGCTGCTGTAAAGGTGGCGGAGGTGGGGTAGTGTGCATGCACAGATTGGTGTATGATACACACCATGAACAAACCTGAGTTTGCCATTGTTGCCACCGACGTACTCATCGTGCGTATGAGGGCGGGGGTGGTCGAGGTCGCAACACAGGCGATACACCGCCCACCTCACTACACCAACATCAGCGCATTTATTGGGGGCGTACTTAAGCCCACCGAAACGTCGCTCCATGCAGCAGTGCGTATCATCAAAGAGAAAACGGGTCTCGACGGAAAGCGCGTATTCCTCACTCCGCTGAAATTCTATGACCGTGTCGACCGCGACTTGCGCGGGCGCGTCATCGCAATAGCCTACGTAGGCATTATGGATGACATTGTGAAAACGGGTACAGAGACGGTCTGGCTCCCCTTGCGGAGCGTAGGACGCCTCGCGTACGACCACAACGAAATGCAGAAAGATATCCTCACCTACATGCAGGAGCACCTCTTTATCACGAGCATTGCCCTACGCTTCATGCCAAAAGAATTTACCATCGCACAACTAAAAGCGCTGTACGAATACCTACTCGGTAAAGACATCGACAAGCGGAATTTCTACAAATTCATCGAGGGGTTGCCGATAAAAGAGACAGGGAGGCTCGCCAAAGAAGGTCGAGGCCGCCCCGCGATGCTCTACAAAAAAGACCTCCTTTCCGAAAAAGATTTTTACCTCGCATAAACATATCGGCTTTCAAAGAGTTCCCGAGTGTGCTAGTGTGTCTGCGGAACATTAACAAAAAGGAATCGCGTGTACCTTGAACGACTCATCACGGCAGTACCTGACTTTCCGAAAGCGGGAGTGCTCTTTCGGGACATGAGCCCACTGCTGGCAGACCCTAGCGCCTTTTCAGAAACGATTGAGCGGATGAAGTGGCACTGGGAAGGAAGAGGTGTCACCAAGATTGGTGCATTCGATGCACGAGGATTTATCTTTGCGGCACCTCTCGCGCACGTCATGCATCTCCCCTTCTTTATGCTGCGTAAAAAGGGGAAACTCTCGGGCAAAACGGTATCTGCCTCCTACGGACTGGAGTACGGGAGCGACGTCCTTGAGATGCAAGAAAATGCCGTCGTGAGAAACGACCATGTACTCCTCGTGGACGATGTGCTCGCCACGGGCGGCACAGCCAAAGCGGGGGCGACCCTCATAGAGAGTCGTGGCGCAAGGGTGGCAGGACTCGCGACGGTGATGGAGCTTGCATTTCTCGACGGAAGAGCAGTCTTTGGCAACAGGGTCCAGTCGCTCATCACCTATGGAGCACATGATGCCTAAGGCACCTCCACTCACATGCGTGCGCGTCGCAGACGTTATTGCTACACTTGCGGGAAAGTTTGTCCTCATTGAGCGGCAAAAATTTCCCTTCGGACTCGCGCTTCCTGGTGGCCACGTCGAGCGGGGCGAGCGTCCCGCCGCGGCAGCACGAAGAGAGTGCACCGAGGAAACAGGGCTCATGCTCCACAATGTGCGCTATGTCACGAAACGCAAAAACGCGCATCGCGATCCACGCTACGCAATGAGCGAAACGCGCGTCTACGCCGGCATAGCGACGGGGAGCCCGAAGGACGAAGAAGGTTCTACGAAGGTGGTGCTCCTCACGAAAAAAGAAATCCTCGACCTGCCAAGAGAGCAATTTGCATTTGATCACCACGAGATACTGACGCAATTTCTTAAGAAACAAGACCAGAAATGAATTTATGGGGCCGACACGTTCGGCCTTTTTTTATTCACCAGTTTACTCTTTACAAGAATGCTGTGAAGTGCTATTGTTTGTGGATTCTGTTCTTCTCTTTTCAAGCACCACAAGGAGTATTTCATGAGCTATGGTACAAAGGTCTCGATCGTTACCGTCCCTGAATGTGCGGCGCTGGCAAAAAATGTGCACCAGATCATGCTCGCTGCGGGGCAAGATGTACGCGACGACATCGTCCTCGTACAGACAAAAATCTTTGCCGACGGCAACGCGTTGCCCAAGATCATGTCGACAGTACGCCGCACCGAGGTCTATCTCTTCTACGCCTCGCCCCTCGGTGAGCCGGAAAAAGGAATGGCGCGGCTGGCGCAAATATTGAATGCACTGCAACTCGCCTCCCCCATCTGCGTGAAGGTGGTCATGCCCTACTTTGAGGGCCGACAGGATCGTAAGGACGGCGCCCGCACGCCCATCACCTCAAAAGTGCTCGCACGCATCATCGAAGGCGAGCGCTGCGTGAATGGATTCATGACGTTCGACCTGCATGCAGACCAGCTCACGCTGGCCTTCGAGAACCCCGTCGACAACCTCTGGGGGCAGATTCTCCTCGCAGAGTATTGCAAAAAAGTCTACGGGCCGGATGCAAAAGTGTGCATTGTCTCGCCAGATGTAGGGAGTACAAAGCGTGCGCGCAAATTTGCCAGTAAATCGGGCTACACCTTCCTCGGACTTATCGACAAAGTACGCACCAAAGCAAACGAGGTCGAGCACATGGACTACATCGGGCGTAGCGTCTCGGGATACCACGTGATTCTCCCCGACGACTTGATCGACACGGGGGGAACCATGGTGAAGGCGAGTAAAAAGATACTCGAAGTGGGCGCGGCAAGCTGCACCGCCTACACGACACACTGGCTCGCAAGCCCGAAGGGTGAACCCAGCGACACGGAGCGCACCGCGGAGGCGAAATTTCGTGCAGCAGGACTGCGGGTGGTCGCGACTGATACGATCTCTCGCTGCAAAGACTACGTCGAAGCAAACGCGGACGTCGTCACATTCGTCCCCTGTGCGCAGATGCTTGCAAATGCGATCATTCAGTCGATCACCCCCGCGGGGAGCATCAGCCGGCTCGGCGAATAGTGAGTAGATACGCCTCGCGCACAATGCGCGAGGTTTTTTCATACAAAAAAACGGCCATCCCGTAGGATGGCCGTGCGTGCAGCGAGGAGGGTTATCGGCACTCCTCATAACGTAAGAGGTGAACAGACGCAATACGCAATGCTTCCGCACAAAGCTCTCTGTGGTGGCGGGAATGGAAACCATCGAGTACTGCTGCAATGGCAGCATGGTCAGTAACTTCAAGCACGAGGGGTACGGCTCCCTCCGTTTTATCTGTGGGATGGAGCGCAGCGAGGATTTCTTCAGCGGTGAGTGGCCGGGGTACGCGCACCACAAACGTGTACCCCGTCGTCTCGTGGACGCGCATTTCCCCCGTCGTTGCATTGCGCTCCACTGCCACGTCGGCACGCACTGTTCCCACATGATAGATATGCACAAAGTGTTGGAGACCGAGCTCCGGAATGGTAACCACTGCGCCCGCAGAACTGATGTGTGGGTGAGCATTGGCGAGGATAAGACCTGAAAGCATTATTCCCGATTCTTCCCCGCATTCGTGCATGAGGTTCGCAAGTGGGCTCTCGAGCATATGGGTCGGCCCGTGTGGGGTATCCACCTGCTCGATAGCGCGGAAGCCGCCGATGAGTGCTTGCTTGCCCACCCCTGGGGGCCGGCCACGCTTGATACCCACAAAGAAGAGCCGGCCTTCCGAGTCTTCAATAAAAGGAATCAAGTCTGCAGCAAGTGCTGCCTTCGGATACGCGAGCGGAGCTATCCACTCAAGCACGTACCCCCCGACGCCACACCAACGTGTCTCGCGAAAGGAAATAAGGTCCCCGAAGTCGCCGAATTTCCCATGCTTCTGGTATTCTGCATGCAGATCGCCAAGGCCTGAAAAGTAGCGGGTGGACACCGAAAGATGCTCGAGGGAAATTTCGACAAGTGGTGGGAGATGGTGTTTTTCCCGGAGTGCAGCGAGGGAGTCCTGCTCAATAATCACCCCTTTTTTTCCAAATGCTTTCATTACTGCTCCTTGTTTAGACAACGATCGCGAACATGTGTGAGTCGTAATACTCGCCACCCTTCGCCCACACTTTTTTATGTATGCCCTCGAGAGCGAACCCCGCTTTATGGAGCACGCGCTGCGATGCAGCATTGTCACTCCATGTGTAACCCCAGATGCGGACGAATCCACATTCTGCAATGCCCCAGTTGGTGACTGCTTGTAGAGCTACCTTCATTATCCCACGACCTTGATGCTCCCGACTAAGCCAGTAGGACACTTGGGCCATGTGGTCTTTGATGTCGATAAAGGCGACGGAGCCCACGACCATGCCGCCGACTTCAATCGCAAAGTCGACGCGCGAAGGCTTTTGATGCTCCCGCAATGCCACTTTGTTGCTCCGCATTTGCTCGAGCCAAGCTTGCGCGTGGTCGAGCGTGTACGGTGAGGGCACATTGGTGACGCGCTCTGCGATGTGCGAGCTGTTGATGTGGTGCGCGAGGGATGCTTTGTCCCCCATGACAAATGGACGCAGGGTGCAGACCCGAAGCTCTATGGTGGGTATTTGCGTAATGGTATTCACTTATTTTCTCCTGTTGAAGCTGACGAAGATCGAAATTAATCTGATGCAGATATTACTATTTTTTACGAAATTGTCAACAAACGTGACCACGCTGACTACTTAGTTTATTATACACACTATATAATTCTCTGCAAGATTTAGGGTGGGGATAAGGCGGGGGAAAACGAGTGGACAAACTAAAGCCTCCTCCACATAAGCTCGAAAAGTCTGGCCTGAAACTTGGCGATAGTAGGGTTTTCAATAATGACTGCGGTCTCGGTGTTGTAGTCGATGACGGCAACCTTTTCTCCGTATATTATTTGCGAAATATTGTATTGAAAAAGATCGAAGTCTGGGGGCACCACTTTAATCTCTCGCTCGGGGCGGGGGTGCTTCCCTGCCTTGTTTGGGGCATTCGTGATTACCTTACGCTCTAGCTGCTTCTGGTCACGCAGGAGTCGATACTTTTTTGAGAGATAATTATTACGTTTTTCGACACCCGTAATCTTCGCTGAGCTGTAGCGATAGTAGGTGTCACCCTTCTTGAGCGTCGTCACGATGTCATCGTGAATACTCGTAATCCCCTTCTGGCCCTCGATGTATGTCACGACAGGGCGTGTAAGTGTGGGGGCATACTCGAGCGCGCGCAGCGCTTCAACCTCCTCATCAAAACTATTTGCGAGTTCGAGAAACTTTTTTTCAAGCAGCTTGGGTGATGACGCTTTGTATGCGTGGTATTTCCCACGAAGAACAACGGAGACAATCCCCTCTTCTTTGAGGCGACCAAGTGCCGTGTAAATGTCGGTACGATACAGCCCACATTTGCGTGCAATGTCGGAGACTCCGAGCTGTCCGTGCTGAAGTAGTGTGAGATACACAGTACTCTCACGCTCTGTATACCCAAGTTTCTGTAGAAATTCCTTATGTTTCATAAAGTTGTATAAAAATAATACAACGATATTGTATCAATTTACCTTACAAAGTAAAGTTTTTCTTGGAAACACACATTACGTTACTACAAACTTGATTAATTTTTAAGACAATGACACACTTCGGCCGTACAATCGCTCACAGATGAACAGTACCTTGAAAGGATTTTACTTATGACTCCAGAAAAAATTATCACCATCATAGAGATGTACGAAAGGCGTCTTTGCGCGGCAAATATCCCGAAAGTACGCATGGACCCAAAGAGGACTTTCGCGTCGCTGACGAAAAAGGAACGCCTTCAACATGCACACTTTCTCTGCGATGGAGTACGCCAATATGCGAAAGACCCACAGAGGCAGCGCAAGACAGGTAGCCACCTGAGCGCCATACAAATATGCTTGAGTTTTGCGGGGTGGTATACGCTCGAAGACTTAATGAACCACAACAAACCAGAGATACACGAAAAGGAAAAATCATGAACGACTGCACACCAAAAATTATTCTTGTGGACATGGACGGCGTCTTGGCAGACTATCAGTCGCATCTACTCGCGCGCTGGGAGGAGCGCCACCCGAACACATTCTCACTCCTGCCTCATGAGGCAAGCGAGCACGACACGGAGAAACTTTTCCCCGTCGCATACCGTAGGGAACTCCGTGCGATCACAGAGGAGGAGGGGTTCTTTCGGACGCTCCCCCCTATCGCAGGTGGGCGTGCAGCACTGGAGGAAATGCTTAGAATGGGTCACGATGTGCGCATCTGCACGGCCCCCATGAAGACGCATCGCAACTGTGTTCCCGAAAAATTTGCTTGGGTGGAGACACGCCTCGGGCAGAAGTGGGTGGAACGCATCATACTCACACGCGACAAAACGTTTGTGCAGGGCGACATCCTGATCGACGACAAACCAGACATTACTGGTGTTTGCACACCCACGTGGAAGCATGTATTCTACGACCAGCCGTACAACAGACACATCAACCAACCGCACCTTACTTGGGGCAACTACAAAGAGGTACTAGGACTATGAGTACTACCGGAAAAACAGACAAGCATGTCTACTTCTTCAGGCACGGGGAGAGTGTCGCGAATGCGACGAAAATCCGCCAAGGACCAGAGACTCCACTGACTCTGCGTGGACGCTACCAAGCAGAGGAGCTCGGGAAACGTCTTTTAGGAATCCCCATCGAGCGCATGGTGTCGAGTGACTTTGTACGTGCACATGAAACGGCACACATCGTCACGCGGTGGACAAGGCACGGACCAATCACCCTCTCCCCGCTCTTTGTCGAACGACGCAATCCCTCTTTTATGATGGGGCACGACCAGGCAGATGAGTCAGACGAGCGCGCTTTGGAGGAAATCGCTGCCAACTATGGCACCCTCGGCTGGCATCACTCCTATGAGGAAAACTTCGAGGATCTCATTGTGCGCGTAAAAGAGGCACTTTCCTACATCTTGACGCTTCCGGAGCAATGCATTGCTGTCGCAAGCCACGGACTCTTTATGAAGGTCGTGTTTGCACACGTCCTCTTGGGTGAGTGCTTGGACGGCCGCATCTTCTGGGACCAGTTTATCCCCACAAAAAATGTAGAAAACACAGGCATCATGCATCTACACTTCACCGACAACTTCCAGAAAACGGCGAAGCATTGGAAGCTCATCTCGTGGAACGACCACGCACACCTCGAATAAGCGAAACCAGCATCATGCTGGTTTTTTATTTTGTACTTTTTCGCCATATCACTAAACCACGTTGACAGCCCGACCTAAGTCGATAGTATGAAAAATAGATGAACATTCCAAAGAGGTCTACAAATGAGGCTCTTAAAATCACTCGCTGTGCTCACCTGCACATTATTGCTATTGGGTTGCGAAAAAGGATTCGTTTCACCGCGCGCGGAGAGCGTGATCGCCACGGCGGACGCACACCGCCGTGGGGTGATCGTACACACGCGCGCCGCGAGCTACAGTGTCTTTCCAGATACTGACGATGTTGCGAAATTAAAAGACCCCACTTTCCTTGAGGCAATCCAAGCCGAGTCTCCAATGGGAAGCGCATTTGGGGTAAGCGCGGACGGGCTTGTCCTCACCAATATGCACGTCATAGAGGGGACAAATTTCTGCACCGCAAGGGGAAGTGGGGAGGGGGCGAAACGTAGCGAAAAAAAGAAACACACGTACTGCACTCTCGTCACTCAGGAAGGTAAAAAGGTTTACCGTGCAAAACTAGTTACCGTGGACGAAGAGAACGACATTGCTGTACTCCGCATCGAAGGGAGCGAGAGTGGACTCCCCTTTCTGCGGCTTGCAAAAGAAGGTACGTTCGAGGACGGGGCCGAAGTGCTCACGGTGGGCAACCCGCTCGGCAACATGAACGTAATGACACATGGGTACATTAGCAACCTGCGCTTCGTGACACCCGACAAGTTGGGCGACAAAAATGGTGCACGCAAAGTACAGTTTAGCGCAGCGATACTCCCCGGCAACTCTGGTGGGCCGTTAGTTTCGGTGGCGACTGGCGAAGTGGTGGGACAAGTGGTCGCAATCATTATCGTAGGTCGAGGAATACCCACGCAAATGTCCTATGCAAACCCCGTTGAGTTTTTGAAAAAAAGCGTACAAGCCACCCCAAAGCCCAAGGTGGGCGAATGATCTCTCTGCGGATAAGCGGATAAAAAATACACCCCCAGTTGGGGGTGTTTTACTTTTAATTGCGGTCCTGCATACGTAGCGGTGCTTCGTGAAGCGGGCCGTAATTCTTTTCTGGAAGCGGTGGTGTGGGCTCGGGATAGAAGTTAAAATCTTCATTCCCACCACCCTCTTGCCCCTCCGTTCCCCCAGGGTGCCGCAGCGGCTGTGTGCCTTTTTTGCGTTTACCCTTTTTGCCTTTTTTATTA
>JAYUQK010000043.1:0-4175 GCA_043756785.1 Candidatus Lloydbacteria bacterium
CGACACATCTGTGCCGTATCTGCCCACGAAGAAGTTTGCAAAAAAAATCGGTGCGACGTACGTCGAGCGCACCCACGGTGGGCACCTCGGAAGCGCGACAGTGATGGAAGCCAGCACATGGGTGCACATCGCAAGATTTCTCGACCCTTAGGCGAAAAACACCCTCATGATAGCACTCTGGCATCGATGCGCCGCACACAAGAATGCTCTATAAATTTGTCGCTCCTTTTGGTATATAATAGTAGGGTAATGAAATTCTTCACCGTATTACTTGGTGCGCTCTTTCTTCTCCCGACGCTCGTGTCGGCTGAGGTGGTGCGCGCTATCGAGTTTCCTGTCGGGGGCCCAAATAATTTTCATGCAGATTTTGGGGCGCCTCGCGGAGGGGGGACGCGCACGCATAAGGGTAATGACATTATCGCCGCAAAAATGACCCCCGTCGTCTCAGTGGTCGACGGGAGAGTGGGCTACCTCGTTTCCCCTGAAGCATCATGGGGGTATGAAATATCCATCGTCGATGCGGATGGGTATCAGTATCTCTATTATCATCTCAACAACGACACTCCGGGGACCGACGACGGCCGTGGGGGCGAGGCAAATGCATATGCATCGGGGCTCGCCACGGGGGCTACGGTTACTCGGGGGCAGCTACTTGGGTGGGTGGGGGATAGTGGCAATGCCGAAAATACCGTATCACATTTACATTTCGAAATTCATGACCAAAATAGGCAGGCGATAGATCCGTACCCGAGCCTCATCGTCTCCACTGGTGCATACAGAGGGAGTAATGCATCACTCGGCATCACTCCCGACATGCGGCTGCAGCTCGAGAGAGGTGTCGATGGGAGGCCAAATGACATTTTTAAAACGATTCTCGAGCAGGGTGCGAGCGGAGAGGAGGTGCGCCAGCTGCAGATCACACTGAAGGTACTCGGGCTTCTTGCAAAGGAAAATATCACGGGATATTTTGGGCCACTCACGCGCACGGCGGTGATGGCGTTTCAAAAAAGACAGATGATCGAGCCTATCGGAATTGTGGGTCCTGCCACACGTGCACAACTCAATAGTGGCATTGCCTCGGGGGTGCTCACCGAGTACAAGCCGTACTACACCGACGAAATGTTGCGTGCAATACAAATTCAAAAATTGAATGCGCAGATTAAAATACTCCAAGACCGACTTCGAGCACAAACAGGGGCATAGACATCCGTGCGTAGGTCGACAGATGTTTCCATAAGTGTCACCGCTCTCTCAGCTGTTCACTTAAAAATGAGGATTTGAGATGAAGCCATATATTGGTATTTGCGATTTTACTTCACCAGAGCAGACGGAGCGGTTACTTCGCTCTTTTCCTTTCGGGTTCTCTCACGAGCTCATGGTGGGGGTGATGATGAGTTACAAAACACCCAATAACATCCCAACCCAGTGGGCGAATGTTTTTCCCCAAAAAGAAAAAATTGCTGGAATCATGAGTATCGTCGACCCCCGTGTCTTGCATACTATCCACTATGCCGACTATGCTGTGTGGAATGATGCTGATCAAAATCTTTCGGAGACACTCTCACGCGTCCAATCTTACGGTGGGCCTCGCCTCGACGCCATTCAGCTCGACATGATATGGCCAGATCCGGACGAGCTGAGAAAGTTTCGGCGGGATTACGGCATACCTATTATTCTGCAAGTCGGAGAAGATGCAATGATTGAGTGCAAGGAAGATCCGATAGCGGTGTGCGCGCGACTGAACGCGTATACTGACACCATTGATTACGTCCTTTTCGATCGGAGTATGGGTAGGGGGAAGGGAATGAATACGGCGTTGCTTGCACAGTATGTCGGGGTAGCCATCGCTGACTGCTCACACCTTTTACCAGCCGTTGCAGGTGGATTGGGGCCAAGCTCAATGAGCCTCGTCGCCCCCCCCCTTGTGCATGCGTACCCCAATATTTCAATGGACATGCAGAGCAAAATTCGCCCAAGTGGAGATATTCACGACCCCATTAATTGGGACATGGCCGAAGATGCATTACGCAAAGCAGTGGCATTATATCAGCGCTAAAGACACTCCGCATGAGCGGAGTTTTTTTTGTTACATTTTCAACCAAAGAACCAAAACTGTGAAAAATTGCTGCCCTACTTGATGAGTTTGTCCAACCAGTCTTTCTGTTGAAATAGATGCATTGAAGATGGTATACTCCTTTTGTATTATTGGATGTAATTTTTTTTTATGAATCAAACTGCATGGGTAGTTTTCGGGGGAGTCGCGATGGTCGCTATTGCCGCAGCACTCTATGTGTTTGGAGGGGGTACACCAAAGGTTATTACCGAAAGTGCCACACCAGCACCCGAAGCCAGTGTTGTCATTACTGACACGTCGACGACAACAGCAAAAGATATTACTCAATCACCACCAAAAAACATGGAACAAGAGACAGACACACCCGTTATCGCAATTATGCACACCACCATGGGCGACGTGACGCTCATGCTATACCCACACCATGCGCCGAAAACAGTAGAAAATTTCTTGAAGCTATCCAAAGAAGGATTTTATAATGGCGTGCGTTTCCATCGCGTGATCAAAGACTTCATGATCCAAACAGGAGACCCACTTTCAAAAGACGACACACAGATGGCTCGCTGGGGCACGGGGGGACCAGATTACAAATTCGCTGACGAAATCAACCCACACAAGCTCGTGCGTGGCTCTCTGGCGATGGCGAATGCTGGCCCAAATACTAACGGCAGCCAGTTCTTTATTGTCACCAAGGACTCCACGCCATGGCTTGACGGTAAGCATACCAACTTCGGTGAAGTGACCTCGGGTATGGACGTTGTGATGAAGATCGACGGTGTGGCGGTGGCCCCCGGTGACCGACCACTTACACCGGTGACCATTACTTCCATCGATATAAAGTAGTCTCGTGCATAAAAAAACTCGTCCAATGGGACGAGTTTTTTATGACATTTTTTGAGGAATGATGAAATGCAGTATGAAATATAGTGCGATGCCAGGGATGATACCCGTGAGTAAAATAAGGGCAATATAGCCTATGCGTACGATAAGTGGAGTAACTTCCATCCACTCACCAAGACCCCCGAGTACCCCACTCACGATCCGAGTTTGTTTGTTTCGGTAAAGTTTTCTCATGGATTCATTCTATCGACTCCATTAACGAAAGGCAAACTTTTCTTGCAAACTTTTCAAAAAATAGCTTTCTTCAAATTCTGCAAAGTTGATGACATGTGGAGAGACTACTATTTCAAGCGCATCTCCTTCGAGGAGTGGGATGGGGTCCATGTCATCCGCAGTGACCACTGCGTCGACGGGCATCCCTGTGCGCGTGACTGCGAGGAGGCCCCGCTTGCGTACCTCGGTGATATCTATGCGAATAGTTTTGTTTTTCTTGATGATGATGGATGGAGTAGGGATGTTGTGGTCGAGGAGCTCGGTGACAATCATGCAGTGAATATCGGGGCTCACTATTGGGCCGTGAGCGGAAAGATTGTATGCGGTGGAGCCTGTGGGCGTGGAAACAATGACCCCTGTGCCGTGGACATATTGGAGTGGATGCCCGTCGACCGAAAGGGTGAGCTTGATGGCGCCCATCACCCCTTGTGCTGTGACCTCGTTAAGGCAGTCGATCTCATGAATGATGCGCTTTTTTCGTATGATTCGCGCGGTGAGCATCATGCGTTTCGTTATTGAGAAGTCCCCAAGAGAGAGGCGGTCTATGGCCGAAATAAAACCCTCTGGCCTACGCACCGACGCAAGAAAGCCGACGTGTCCGAGGTTTAGCCCGAGAACTATGGGCTTGTGGGTGCGGTAGATACGCGCCGCCTCGAGTATGGTGCCGTCACCACCCAGTGCGATCACGATGGTCGGCTTGATGTCTGTAAAAACGACATTATTTTTTTTCGCCTCGATGTGCGACTGGATTTTTGCTGCCCAGTATTTTGCTTTCTTATTATCGCTGCGCGCAAAAATTGCTATACGGTGCTTTTGGTTTTTCATACTTAAATGTCACGATGGCTGTTCTCGAGCACATACGCTTCAATGGGTTTTTTGCTCACTTTTCCCTGCATCTCACGTGGCTCAATTTCCACGCTTTTCACCTCGTGGGGGCTTCCGGTGATAGTCTGAATTTCTTGTGCAAGCGACTGCAGCTGTTCTGCTG
>JAYUQK010000044.1:0-11943 GCA_043756785.1 Candidatus Lloydbacteria bacterium
TGCGGGAACGAAATACCTCAAAGAGCTCGATCAGCGCTATGGGTTCAAAAATAGAGAGGATGCACTTGTTGCCTACAACATGGGCCCCTCGCGCGCGAAACGTTGGCTCTCTCAGTATGAGCCTGGTGAATATGCTTATGTGCAGAAGGTGATGTACGTCTATGGAGTATTGGCACAAAACGAAGTCGATGCCGCTCGCGTCGCAATAGTGGCCACGAAAAATGTCGATCTTGCGATAGCGTTCCCTCGACCAATAATGACCTAGCCTCAGTCGCGCTCACTTTCCTCGCTTCCACTTTCTCTTCCCGCATCGCGAAGGGGGGAGCTCGCGACACAAGAGTAGATTTACCTCTCTAGGAAGTAGTGCGCGGTGTCACAAACATTGCTAGAATGGGAGAATGTTTGAAGTGACTTACATCTCATCCTTTCTTGGGGGCCTACTCACTTTTTTCGCCCCCTGCACGCTCCCACTTATTCCTGCATTCATCGGGTTTATTGGTGGGCAGTCTGCTGTCACATCAAAAAATAAATCGTCCTATCAATGGAGCGTGTTTTTAAGTGCAGCACTTTTTGTCCTCGGGTTTACGGTGGTATTTATTTTTTTCGGATTAATTGCCGGACAATTGGGTGCACTACTCGTGCTGCACAAAAAACTTGTCGCACAGGTGGGTGGCGGCATCATCATCTTACTTGGTCTGGGAATGCTGCGTGTCATCCCGCTGCCACGTTTGCCATTCTTGTCACATCTTCGGCTTCCTGCATTTATCGTGCCAGGGAGTAAGCGTGGAGGATTTCTTCTCGGACTGCTTTTTGGACTCGGCTGGAGTCCGTGCTTGGGCCCCGTGCTCGGCACCATTCTTGTACTCGCAGGGACGACGGGGAGTGCACTTTCTGGAGCCTCGCTCCTTTTTGTCTATGCATTTGGTCTCGGCATCCCTTTTCTCATTCTGGCGGTACTCTATGGCTCGGCGCTCACGTATGTGACGGCACTACAAGCGTACCTCCCACTTTTTTCGCGCATTGGTGCCGTGCTCATTATCATTATCGGTGTACTCCTTCTTGTGGGGCAATTTGGCCTTATCAATAGCCTTCTTTTTGATATATACTCCATCCCCGCATTCTCCCCACTACTTGATCTTATGTAGGGAGACTCTGGGCCATGGTGCACCTAACCATTGTGGCGTAGAATGTGTGTATGGATAAAAAAAGCTCAATCATCATCGCGCTCACTGTGGTCGTAGCACTCATCGGCATTTTTGTTATTTCCCTACAGTCGACGACGGTCGATACTCGTGATGCCGAACTCGCATCGACGACTGCATGGCTCAACACCAAAGCAGAAAATATCGACGTACCCACTCGCGCCACAGTCACAGCAAAACACGCATTTCTCGACGGCGCGCACACCGTAGCAGGGGAGATCCCACTACCAACGCCATGTCACATCCTTGAGTCGAGTGCGCTCACTTCAGGTGACAAAAAGTCTGTCCTCATCACACTCTCGTCCTCGATTAAGGCGGGGGATATTTGTGCCGAGGTCATTACCCCTGCGCGCTTCAAGGTGTCGGCCAAGGCCGATAAATCTGCCGTGATCAGCGCTACCCTAAATGGCCAACCAGTGACACTCAACCTGATAGAGGCAGGCCCAAACGAGAACCTCGATAACTTCGAGCTGTATATCAAGGGGTAAAGGTTTTGACTTTTTACGGATATTTTGCGCGTTGATGCGTGTTTTTGACTTGCGACAGTATTTTTTGCTACCCTTATCGACATATGACCAAACACACACAACAACTCACACTCATGCTCGTTATTGGCGCGCTTATTGGCTTCGGGCTCGTTAAAGTCTTTAGCGGAAGCAACGAGAGGGACGGAAGTCTCGATTCGACCCCGCTTGGTACCGAATCTCCCACAATAGAGGACATGACAAAGAAGTCCGAGGTGCTTTCACCCACAAAGCAATTCCCTCTGCCCCCTTCGGTTCCCGCAAATACGCGCGTCGGACTCTCTGTGCCTGATCAGGTGGCATCGCGCAGTGTGTCTGTAAGCGCTATTTCCGTTGAGGCCATTTCTTGGGTTGCGGTATATGAAGAGAAGGCGGGTGGACCAGGTTCTATTCTTGGCGCAGCAAAAGTAAAATTGGGTGAAACAAGTGCCACAATCGAGCTACTCCGCCCCGAGGGGACGCTTTCTGGCTCGACATATTATGTAGCTATACTTCCCGACAACGGTGATGGGGAATTCAATCGCCTGACTGATTTACCTCCATTTTCATCAGAAAAAGTGGTCATTGTGACATTCAGGGCTTTATAAAAAATAAAACATGTGCACAGAGGCACCCCTTGGTTGGGGTGCCTCTGTGCTATAATGATTGCGTTCTTTTTCTGAGTGCTTTACCACTCACTTGAACGCTTTTTCTCGCTGGTCTATTTTGTTTGAGTTTTTTTTATGAAGAACATACGCGTACTCATGTTTGGATGGGAGTTCCCGCCACATAATAGTGGTGGTCTTGGTGTAGCGTGTTACGGTTTAACCAAAAGCCTTGCTCGTTCGGATGTTTCCGTCACATTTGTTCTTCCCAAAAAGCTTGGTGGACTCGATCACGACTTTCTCAAGATCGTATTTGCTAATATTCGTAACATTAAATTACGCAGCGTCACATCGCTGATCCACCCCTACATCACGAGTGAGCGCTACGATGAGTATCTTTTGAAAACCCCCGAGAACCACCTGTATGGTCTCAATCTTTTTGACGAAGTGCGTCGCTATGGTTTGCAGGCACGCCTCATTGCGAGCGAAGAGCCACACGACGTCATCCACGCACATGACTGGCTTTCATTTCGAGCGGGCATCGAGGCGAAGCGCGTATCGGGGAAGCCCCTCATTGTGCACGTGCATGCGACCGAATTCGACCGTACCGCGGGTAACCCTAATCAATATATTTACGAGGAGGAGCGTCGTGGGCTGCATGCTGCCGACTGCATTGTCGCTGTATCCCAACACACAAAGAATGTTATTGTCACACACTATGACATACCCCCCGAGCGGGTGACGGTGGTGCACAACGGGATAAATCATGATGAGTATCGGCATCATCTTCCGACTGTGCTCGACTCAATCCGGGCAGACGGGAAGAAGATCGTTCTTTTTGTGGGACGCATCACTATACAAAAAGGCGCAGATTACTTTATTAAAGTTGCAAAGCGCGTCCTCGAGTTTGATCCGAATGTACTTTTTATTATTTCTGGTTCTGGAGACATGGAACACCAAATCATTCGCCTCGCGTCGGACATGGGGCTTGGAGACCGAGTCGTCTTTGCGGGGTTTGTGCGAGGAGACGACCTACTACAGCTCTATCGTGCAGCAGACCTCTATGTGATGCCATCCGTCTCAGAGCCCTTCGGTCTCACTGCGCTTGAGGCGCTCACCAATGGTACGCCGATACTCGTCTCGAAACAGTCCGGGGTCTCTGAGGTCCTCACCCATGTACTGAAATCTGATTTTTGGGATATTGACGATATGGCCGACAAGATCGTGAGCGTGGTCTCGAGTGGGGGGCTACAGCGCACACTCGGTGAACTGGGGAGTCAGGATGTTGAGCATCTGACGTGGGAAAAATCAGCAGGGAAGTGCGCTCAAGTTTACGAGGATATCATAAATCAAGCCCAATAACACATATGGCATCTGTTTGCTTTTACTTCCAAGTACATCAACCCTATCGCATCAAAAAGTATCGCATCTTTGATGTGGGTAACGACCATGAATATTTCAACGACAAATCTGACCGCGATTTAAACAACGAGAAGATTTTACATAAGGTGGCGACGAAGTGCTATCTTCCCACCAATAAGCTTATGCTTGAGCTACTCGAGCAGCACCCACGGTTTAAAATCGCCTACTCATTCTCTGGGGTTTTCCTTGAGCAGCTCGAAAAGTTTTCTCCAGAAACCCTCCTTTCATTTCAGAAGCTTGTTGCGACTGGACGCGTGGAGATCCTCGACGAAACCTACTATCATTCCCTCGCATTTCTCTACTCCAAGGACGAGTTTGTACGGCAGGTAGAGATGCATCGCAAGAAAGTAGAAAAGCTTTTTGGAGTCACTCCGACGACATTTCGAAATACCGAGCTTATCTATAGTAACGAACTCGCAACATATGTCGAACAAATGGGCTATAAGAGCATCCTCGCTGAGGGTGCCGACCACTTACTTGGATGGCGCAGCCCCAACTTCGTCTACCAGTCTCCTGGGGCAGAAAAAATAAAAACACTACTCAAGAATTACAAACTCTCGGACGATATTGCATTTCGCTTCTCGTCGCGGAGTTGGGCTGAATGGCCACTCACCTCCGAAAAGTTTACACAGTGGGTGAACAACATAAATGGCAACGGCAACTTGGTGAACCTTTTTATGGACTACGAGACGTTTGGGGAGCATCAGTGGGAGGATACGGGTATTTTTAATTTTCTGCGCGCCCTCCCTGGAGAGATACTCAAACACCCCGACAACGAATTCATCACTCCGTCAGAGGCCGCGGCAAAGTACCCTTCGGTTGGCGAGTTTGACGCGCACAACTACGTATCATGGGCAGATGTAGAACGCGACCTCTCTGCATGGCGCTCCAACGGGATGCAGGAGGAGGCACTCACGAATATTTACGCACTCGAGAAAGATGTGCTTGAGACGGGAGACCAAAAGATAATCGAAGATTGGCGTAAACTGCAGACCTCCGACCACTTCTACTATATGTGCACCAAGTGGTTCGCTGATGGTGATGTACATAAATACTTTAACCCCTACGACACCCCGTACGAAGCATTCATTGCGTACAACAACGTATTGCATGACCTCCGCTCTCGCATTGAAGCCTCCAAGAAAGCAGATATTTAAAACCTTTCGTACTGCAGGGGTAAAAGTGGGTCAAGGAAGAGGGGGATACCATGGTGCTATTGTCAGCTAATGTATTTTATCGCACAATATATATTTTTTTTAGTTTATCCACGCATGCTGGCGCATTTCGCGTGCTATACTTTTCAGTAACTTATCTTCTTGGAGGAAGAGGGGTTTGTTCGCCACAATGTGCGGGATTGTTATTTATTAGTTCTATAATTAAGGCTATTATCTATGTCAGACGAACAACAGGAGTCAAATAAAGGCGGATCATCTATGCTTGCGAAACTTCTTCTCGGTAAAGTGCTCTCACACAAGCTTTTCTCAGATCGCGCATTGCTTTGGGGGCTACTTGCGACCTCGTTTTTGCTCCCACTCTTTTTCATCCCAGGAAACCTCATCGCGCCCGAGTTTGCAAAAATGATTTTACTCGAAGGAGCAGTTTTCATCGCGGTCGTGATCTGGGCGCTCTCTCGGCTTCGTGACGGGCATCTCGACATCCCCAAGAGTCTCCTCCTGCTCGTCTCCCTACTCCTTGTGGTGCAGTTTGTATTGGCGGCACTAATGTCACCCACCCCAGTCCTCTCTTTTGTTGGAAGTGGGTACGACATAGGCACCGTCAACTCATTCATCACTCTTTTCCTCCTGCTTTTTATGAGCTCGCTCGTGTTCACAGACCGCGACCGCACGCTCATGCTGTATGCATCCTTCATCCTCTCTGGGAGCATCATGATGCTCTACCACCTTTCGCGCCACTTTTTTGGTGCTGACTTTTTAGACTTCGGTCTTTTCAATAACGCAGTACTCACGCCTATCGGAAAATGGAACGACATGGCTGCGCTCTATGGAGGAATGATGCTCCTCGCACTCTCTACACTTTACTTTTTTCCACAAAATAAAACGATTCGCATCCCTGCCTACGGCATTCTTACTGTGGGTCTGTTCTTCCTCTTGCTTGCTGACTTTACGATGCTTTGGAGGATACTCTTCGGACTCGTTTCACTACTTGTTGCCTTTGCGGTGTATGAAGGAGAGCAGTCGCATAAGAGCGCAAAACAGCATGCAGAGTCTGAGGGCGGAGATCAGCATCCACATAAGCCGTTTCACAAGCGCGCCTTGCACCACCTCCCATGGTTTGCAACACTCATCTTGCTCGTTTCGGTGATTTATGGAACAGGTCTTTCTCTTGTGTCGTGGGGAAAAGATGGCGCAAACATTGCTTCTCTTGTAGCAAAAACCCTCAACGCTTCTCCGTATTCTGAAGTGGTACTCACTCCTTCGTACACGTTTAACATCATTACCAGCAGTATCAAGGACTCGCCACTGTTTGGTACCGGCCCAAATCGTTTTGCGAGTGCATACCTCACGCACAAAACAACTGACATGAATCGCACGCCATTCTGGGATTCTTCGTTTGACTTTGGCGTTGGGCGTATCCCGACCTACTTCAGTACTACGGGTCTCATCGGCACACTACTCTGGCTTGTCTTTATATTTGTGCTGTTCATAAAAAGTAGGAAGATATTTTTACTTTTTACAAAAGATCGTATCGCCGCATATCTCTCATTCTCACTCTTTCTTCTCGTGCTGTATTTTTGGAGCCTCGCATTTTTCTACCTTCCCAACATAACTATTTTTGGATTTGCTTTTCTTTTTACTGGTGCGCTCATTGCGTTTCTTGTGGGAGAGGGGGTGGTCGGAACGTATCACCTTGT
The DNA here is from genome assembly GCA_043756785.1 of Candidatus Lloydbacteria bacterium. Taxonomy (GTDB): domain Bacteria; phylum Patescibacteriota; class Minisyncoccia; order Phycocordibacterales; family UBA6899; genus MHLP01. The sequence continues at coordinate 6,605 of JAYUQK010000044.1, forward strand.
CTTTGGGGGAAAGTCTAAACTCTCCATGGTGCTCACTCCGGTCATTATCATTGTGATCGTTGGTGTCGTTGCGTCGAGCACCCTCCTTTACCGCCAAGTATCGTCTTTGATCGCTTTTCGCGACGCGCAAACTGCTATGGGGAAAGGTGAGATGGAGACCGCGGAGAAAGCACTTCGCCACGCGATTACTCTTTCTGAGCGAGATGTATATCACCGCGCACTTTCAAATCTCGCCCTTCTTAAGCTGCAAAATCTTCCTGATAAAGGTCTTCCAGAGGCAGAGTTGGCACAGTATGCCAATGAATATATCGCTCTGGCGCGCACCGACGCAGAGCGTGCAGTAGAGCTCGACCCGACAAATTTTGAAAACCACCTGCAGCTTGGTGGCGTCTATGACACACTTGGTTCGATGGGGATACAAAATACAATACCCCCAGCTCGCCAAAGCTACGAGCAGGCGCTCCGCCTCAACCCCAAAAGCCCCCGTGTGCTTTTTGTGCTCGCACGCCTCGAGTTTGCATCAGGAGATAGAAATAAAGCAAAAGAATATCTACGACTGGCATTGGCTGAGCGGCCAAACTTCCTCGAGGCAATCTCTTTCTTGGTTCAACTTGAAATAGAAGACAAGAACGTACCCATCGCACTGGTAATATTGCAAAATGGCGTTGCGGCGGAACCCGACAACTTCTTGCTGCGTTTCGCACTCGGCTATCTGCACTATTCAAGTGCAACATACAAGGAAGCTGCGGGGAACTTCGAGGCCGCAGTTTACCTCAACCCCGTGTATGCAGATGCAAAATACTTCCTCGGACTTTCCTACGCGAAACTTGGACTGAAAGAACAAGCAGTCGCACAGTTCACCGAGGTCCTTACGCTGAATCCTGAAAGCAAAGACGTTGCAAAGATCATCGCAAACATCAAGGCAGGCCGTGATGCACTTGTGGGCGAGTATGTGGCACCATCGCAGCCGGTCGACGACGCACTGAAGGGGCTTGAGGGTGCGAAGGGAACGAAAGCGCAGGGTGAATAAGTCTAAGCACCAAGCAATCACGCACTAAGTACGCATGGACAGATTATTTCGTGCCTTCAACAAAGAGTGGGGTGGCCTTCATGAGGCGGCCTTCCTTCTCGCTGGCACAGCGCTACTCTCTCAGGTACTGGGGCTCATTCGCGACCGCATGCTCGCAGGCCAATTTGGCGCATCCACAGATCTTGATGTCTATTATGCAGCATTTCGTGTGCCCGACTTCCTGTACGCCTCCGTGGCTTCTTTTGTGGCGGTGACGGTACTCATACCCTTTATTCTTGCGCGGACAACAGAGGGACAGGGGAGGTCGGAGGCACAAAAATTTATTAACACCGTATGCACCGTCTTTGTTCTTGTCATGATACTCGCTTGTGCGCTCGCATACATACTGCTCCCACAACTTGCTCACATTATCGCTCCTGGGTTTAGCGTTGACGCAAAAGCTGAAATGGTTAGCCTCTCAAGAATACTTCTCCTCTCACCGTTTTTACTTGGAATTTCAAACTTGTTTGGCGCAGTCACGCAGTCGCTACGGAGGTTCTTTGTGTTTGCACTTGGCCCAATACTCTACAACGTTGGTATTATTATTGGCATTACCGTCTTTATGCCTTCATTTGGGTTGGTGGGAGTTGCATTTGGAGTCGTCACTGGGGCCGCCATGCATGTACTCATTCAACTGCCTGTGCTTTTTGCACGAGGGCTCGTCCCTCACTTTGTCTACCCCATCGACCATGGGATAGTGCGGGCTGTTGTACGCCTCTCTATTCCGCGCACTATCGCCCTTTCTGCGACGCATTTTGCGACCATCGTACTCATTGCACTCGCATCACGCATTGAAGCTGGATCCATTACCATTTTTACGCTCGCGATGAACCTACAGAGCATCCCACTTTCTATTGTGGGAATGAGCTATTCTGTCGCGGCATTTCCCACACTTGCAAATCTTTGGGGGAAGGGAAATCATGACGACTTTTTTCAGCAAGTTGTCACGGCCAGCCGGCACATTATGTTTTGGTCTTTTCCTGCTATTGTGCTCTTTATCGTACTGCGGGCGCAGATAGTACGCTCAGTGCTTGGCTCGGGGAGCTTCGACTGGGGTGCGACGCGTCTTACTGCGGCAGCACTTGCACTCTTTGCTATTTCTGTTGTTGCGCAAAACTTAGTTCTACTCTATACGCGCTCATTCTATGCGATGGGAAAGACGAAGACCACCCTCTACGCCAATGTCTCGGGTGCAATACTCGTGGTACTTTTCGCACTCCTGCTTTTGTATACATTTGCACACAGTCCCACCTTCCGCTACTTTGCGGAGACGCTACTACGCGTGTCAGACATCGCAGGCACGAGCGTGCTGATGCTTCCACTCGGATATTCTTTAGGCATGACGGCGAACCTCTTTTTCCTCATGCGCATACTCGCAAAGCCATTCCCGCTACTTTTGCACAGCATAAAAAAGGCATTTCTCCACAGCTTCGCCACCTCCGTAGTCATTGGGTTCGTCGCTTATCATGGGCTCCAAGTTTTTGCGGGGGTATTTGATCTTGACTCGTTTTTGGGCATTTTTCTGCAAGGTCTTGCCTCGGGGCTAGCAGGCATTGTTGCAGGAGTCTTTCTTTTGCGACTCTTGGAGAGTCAGGAGCTTGAGGAGGTGCGACTTTCTCTCCATCACAAATTCTGGAAAGTGAAACCCATCGCATCTGAGCCGGAAGGTTTGATATAAAAGTGAGTCACTCTGACTTTTCTCCAGACACCCTCGGTTGACGTTTTACCCATGAGTGCTAGTCTTGGTTGAGATTGTATATTCTTAAGGAAGTTAAACTATGCACCATCATCTCCACCTTGTGGGAGCAGTGGATCCAGTGCGGAGATCCTTCGTTTCTATGCTTGCGAAACGAATGGGAGAACGAGTGGACTACCGGAAACAAAGGGACCTCTTTGGTATTGCGTACTTCCTCTGCCCTCTGCTCTTCCTGCTTGCCGTCACACTGCACATTGTCGGAGTAATTTCGACGGATGGCATGTGGGGTGCTTTTAATGGCGCAATCATTGGCGGTAGCACTATTTATGCGTTTCTTCTTTTTAAGGATTGCACCACAACCAAGAACTGCATCAAAGAAATCTATAAACTTCACCCCGAAATGGAGCAGACACTCGCATGGACTGCAGAAGGTGAGTGGGCAGATGTTGATACAAAGAAGGAGACGCGGAGCATCCATGAGGGTGATGCTGTGGCGCTCCATTAGCCAAGTGTTTACCGAATACACAGATTGAGCAATAAATAAGGCACGCTTGTGCCTTATTTTTCTTATGCGGATATATGCTAGTATGAACCCTATGTCGAAAAACTTCATCAGAAATTTTAGTATTATTGCCCACATTGACCACGGAAAGTCAACTCTTGCAGACCGCATGCTTGAGGCCACGCACACTATCGAAAAGCGCAAAATGCACGAGCAAGTGCTCGACTCTATGGAGCTCGAGCGCGAGCGGGGTATCACCATCAAGATGCAACCCGTGCGTATGTATCACGAGCACAAAGGGGAGAAGTACCTCCTTAACCTCATTGACACTCCGGGGCATATTGACTTCTCTTACGAAGTCTCGCGGGCACTAAAGGCAGTCGAAGGATGCCACTTGCTTGTGGACTCCACGCAAGGTGTGCAGGCTCAAACGCTCACGACGCTTTCCATGGCGCGTGAACACGGCCTCACCATCATCCCTGTGCTTTCAAAGATTGACTCACCCCTCGCGCGGATTGACGAGGTCAGAGAGGAGGTCGTTGCACTACTTGGGGTAAAACCGGAGAGTATACTCCTAGTTTCTGGAAGAACTGGGGAGGGGGTGGCGGAGCTCCTCGCGGCTATCATCGAGCGCATACCAGCCCCAGAGGAGGAATACCCCGACACCAAAAGCGCGCGTGCGCTCATTTTTGATTTTGCATATTCCAACCACCGCGGGGTTATCCTCTATGTGCGGGTGCTCGATGGCACTATTACGAAGGGTGCCGAGCTTACTTTTTCTGCTGCGAAAGAGAAATTTTTCGCACTTGAAACAGGCTACTTTGCTCCGGGGGAGGTCCCAAAGCCCGACCTTGTGCATGGTGAGATTGGATATATCGTAACGGGGGTAAAGCGCCCTGGTGTGGCGGCCGTAGGAGACACGGTGACTTTTGCAAAAAACCCACTTCCTCCACTTGCGGGCTACGGCAAGCCTCGCCCCGTGGTGTGGGCGTCGGTGTACCCCGAGAGTCAGGATGACCTCCCGATGCTCCGTCAGGCCCTCGAGCGGCTTCAGCTTTCCGACTCCTCCCTGACATTTGAAGAAGAGGCATCGGGCAATCTCGGGCGAGGATTTCGCTGCGGATTCCTTGGAATGCTCCACCTTGAAATTATCACTGAGCGCTTAAAGCGCGAATTCAATCTCGAGCTCGTGGTGACCACGCCCACCATCACCTACGAGATTACTGATGCGCGTACAAAAACGGTAAGTATTATTTACTCACCATCGCTTTTCCCTGACGACGGACAGATCGCCTCTGTGCGTGAGCCGTGGATAGACGCTGAAGTTATCCTTCCTCCGGATTACGTCGGACCTGTTACTCAGCTCCTCTTTGAACACGAGGCAGAAACAGGCAACACAGACATATTTGGAGAGAATCGCTTTCGTGTGCAATTTAAAATGCCACTGCGTGAACTCATGCGCAGCTTCTTCGACAAACTTAAGTCTGTTTCTTCGGGATTTGCCAGTCTTTCATATGAAATATCGGGGTTTAGGGATGCAGACGTGACTCGCCTCGACATTCTCGTGAATGATGAAATAGTGAGTGCATTTTCGCGCGTCGTGTCGAGGCGCCGCGCACAGGAGGAGGCAGAAGGTGCAGTAAAGAAGCTGTCAAAGTCTATGCCTCGCCAGATGATTGTTGTCAAAATGCAGGCAAAGGCGATGGGTCGCATTATTTCCTCCGAACGACTCTCTGCGCTGAAGAAAGACGTCACAGGATACCTCTATGGTGGTGACATTACGCGCAAAATGAAGCTTCGTGAGAAGCAGAAGAAGGGGAAGAAAAAGATGCAAGAAATGGGGACGGTCAATATCCCCGCAGATGTGTTCATTAAAATGATCCGCTCTGACGAGTAGCTGGTAATTCCTATTTTGGAAGTATTAAAAACTTTTGTTTTTGAGTGCGATACAAAGGCTTGGACTGAGGCGGTGATTGAGAAGCTGTATTACCATACTGTTTCCAAGCCCGCCGAGGGAAAGGCGAGTAGTGCCTCAAAAACGAAAGTTTTACAGGAAGGCGGGGAGATAGAGG
>JAYUQK010000045.1:0-11835 GCA_043756785.1 Candidatus Lloydbacteria bacterium
TATCGGAATGAATAATGGCAGGGCTGCGGGGCAGCTCGTCTTTCATTCACACGTGCACGTCATTCCCCGATTTGTAAGCGACGGGCATAAACATTGGACTGCAACCTCATACAAGGATGGGGAAGCGGTGATACTTGGTACAAAAATTCGCGAACAGAACGGAGGATAAAGCCACTTAATCCATCGAACTACGCGGATGAGGCGTGGGTTTACTTTATAGGAACGAAAAAAACTCCACGCACGAAGCGCGGAGTGATGCTTTAGGTATGCACAATAGGGGGTAGGGGTGGCTTCATCTGGTAGCCAAGCTCGTTGAGGAGTTGCGCAAACGCCGCTACGCACACGTTGGCATCTCCACCATATCCCACTGCAATGCGCACAAAACCGAGAGGAACGGGATGAAATGGAAGTGCTTGCCATTTTGTATTCTTGCTTTGCGCGCGAGCCTCGGTGGTACACCACATATATGTATGGGAACTCCCCAAAGATACCGCCGTGATAGACAATGTACCATCAGGAATGAGTGGCTCTTTTACCATCATGCTATTTGCGTGATTAGTAAAAAGCACCGCCTCATCCTCGGATGCAAATGCGACAGAAAATACTCCTCCGCCCATAGCACTCCCCATTGAGGAGAGGATGTTGATTGGGTGATTCATCGCCAGAAGCGGATAGTGCACACACAAACCCGCACGCGCAAAGAGCTCCGCCAAGGCGTATGCGCGCGCACTTGCCTCACGCACACGATATGCAATGTAGGTAAACCGGTCTGCAAGCTCCTGTGCATAGGGTGCGTGGAGAACTGCCCCAAGAAACGAAGCTTCGCCCGTAGCGGGGTGTGCCATGTTGTCCATCAGTTGTTTTTTCCCCACGAGCGCACCCGCCAATCCGTCAGACCTTCCGCTCACATACTTCGTGAGACTGTGCATGACCACGTCTGCCCCCAATAGGAGGGGGCGAGCGATGAGTGCGGAGAATGTGTTGTCGACGACGAATAATGCATCATTACCACGCTCCTTGCATATCGTCGCGAGCATAGCTATGTCCGCCACCACCATATCGGGATTAGAGATGGTCTCCGCGAAAAGCATTTTAGTACGCGAGTGCATTACACTTCGCACCAACGCGTGGTCGGTGATGTCGACGACATGCACGTGAAGGTGCAGTTTGTCTGCCATCATCGCGATTTGCCCGCGCGTCCCACCATAAATACGGCTTGAGACAACAATGTGGTCGCCAACGGAGAGCGTGCTCCAAAACAACGCAAAAGTTGCCGCCATACCGCTCGCAAATACGAGCGCGGACTCCCCACCTTCCATTTTTGCAAGACAAGTACACAGGTCGACATAATTGGGGTCACCAAAACGACCGTACAAATGAACGCCGTCTGGTAAATTTCCCGAAAATACGTTTGATATATCACGGGCATCAGGAAAACGATGAGTGATGGAGCGATGAATTGGTGTATTCACGCCTGAGTAGCACTGCGACATGTTGATCTCCTCTGTTAAAGTAACCTCTCCCTACACGCTATCGTGTGGGGAGTCAAAAAGCAAGGTGAAGTGAATAATGCTATGGGCAGAGAATTCTGCCTCGTTGGAAATTTCGAAATATACACTCACTCGCTAGGAAGGGGGAGCACCGAGTACAGAGCAGAAGGTGCCGCACTGTGAAATGCAGAAAGTTGGTCGCCAAAGCCGAAGTGTCACCACTCATTGGGGTTTACCACAAAGCCTTCCTTCCACATGGAATGATAAAGGATGCGACGATTTGCGCGCGCAAGAACTTCTCTGTCCGTAAGCGCGCGGTACTCCCCTTCACGTTCGAAGTGATCAGCAAACGAAATCGCAGATACTTCATCGAACGGGGAACCCATAAAAATATGTTCTTTCGTCTCACGACTCCGTAGCGTCAGGTCGACTACCCCACCGGTGGCATGTGGAGGTGGGGAATAAGGGTCAATGGCCTCTTTACTCGCGAACCCTTTTGCCCAATACCTCCCTACTTCAAGTGTGATAGCCGCATCACTCCAGTCGGGATACTGTGCACGCAAAAAGTCAGGGACCCACACGTCATGAAAATAGTTTTGGACTTCAACGGGGCGATACGCATCAAAAACATACAGTTCGTAGCCAGATGCTGCGAGTGACTGGTTTACGAGAAGGAGTCGCTCCAATATTCCATCTCGCACATAAAGCTCCGAAATAGACCCTGGTGCGCGATGCATGTATGGAGGATTGTTTGTAGAAAAATAGTAATTTTCTCCCGCAATCCCATGCATACGCACGTCGACCGCACGCTCCTGATTTTCCACACTACCCAAGTTGATAGGGTGCTGCCGCGCGCCACGTCGTAGGCGCAGTTGAGTTTGATCAGGAATGGGGATTTCGTAACTACTCATGGCATGTTTATATAACGACACCCCACGTCATGCGTACTACGTACCCAAAAAGTGCAGAGATGCTTACCGCAGCGCAAATCATAAAAATATTCATCGTCATACGCTTGCCCGCATTCATTCCTGAAAGAAAAGCAAGGATATACGACACAAGCAGAATTGCTACACCCGAGGAAAGAATAGAGGGTAGTACGTTTGTCGCCCCGAAAAGCACTGGGAGAATCGGTAGAAATGCTCCAATAAAATAGCTCCCACCCACCACAAGCGCGAGCGCAAATGCACCTTCGTGGCGTGGTTCGTCACCCTGCCCTCTCGGGTCAAGAAATCGTGCCTTATCGTCCTCAATAGACCGCACCTCTGCTTCTGAGCTCGAGGATACATAGGCACCAGCCGCCATGGAAATAGCACCGGCCACGGCGACCGTCGTCCCTGCAACGAGCACGAGAGCGGGCTCACGGAACGCAACAAAGAACCCCGTAATTGCACCCAAAATCTCGACCGAGCCGTCGTTAAAACCTAAGAAAACACTGCGGACGCGTTCTGGACTTATGGTGCGCATGTTATAGCGTGAAGCAATCCAATCTTCATGGGCGATCTCGTCCCGCAAAATTCCGGCAATATGTAAGCCGAGCTCTTTGTCTTTATGTGTATTCCAGACGGACAAATATTTACGAATACCAAACACCCTCGTCGCCTCAAGAATAAGGTGCATTCCATGTACACCTGAAAACCGCGCAATGAAAAGAAGCACAAAAAGCTTTATCCTTCTTTTTACATTGAGTGCAGTGCGAGTTATACCAAAGCACCCTTCCCAAAAAAGAAAATGGCGACGCTCGATCACGATAAGCTCGTCGAGTAATGTCGCAAAGTCGCCATGTGCATAAAGACGCATCCCCTCATAGAGCGTGAGGTCAAATAATTCATCCAGTATGAGATTCCTCTCAAGCACCCTTGTGTGCGAGTCACTACTCATATTATCAAGGTTGCCCCACCTGCTTTAGTGCGGGCGAGTCCACGCTTGGGGGCACGAGCCCATTGAGTTTTGCTAAAATTTCCCCCTCCTTTTTGGTGATTTCGTCTAAATGTTTCCGACTCTCTAGGACAGAGTCGGAAACTGGCACAATGGCGTCCTCTGCCGCCCATCGCTTTTGTTCGACCTCCTTGCGTGCGTCTTCAAGCTTGTGGCGCTCACCAGCAAGTACCTGCTCCTCGTAGATACTGGATGCTCCTTCAGATTTTTTCTCCACCTCGTCTTCCGCATGCAATGCATCCTCTTCTCTCTTCGCCGCGTCCAAAAGCAACGCCTCCAAGCGGGCGTGCTCGGTAGTAAACTTTTCGAGCTCAGCCTGAGTGGCACCTTTCTCGTTTTGTATTTGTGCGAGTAGAAGTCCAAGCTCCCTTTGCACTATCTTAATCCGCAGCGCAGCAATATCACGAATACTTTTTTCTTCTTCCAAGGAAAGTTCTTTGAATGCGCGTTCACTGTCATGAATTTTCTGCAACAAAAGCTCGAGCTCCTCGCTCACTGACCACCGACGATGCTCAATACTCCGACGATTTGCTTCTTCGGTCCATCGATTTTCTTCAACTGCACGTGCAGCATGGAGGTCCCTACTCCCAAGCCTCTCTTTTTCGAGTATGGCGATGCGGTCGACGGAATGCCTCTCTTCTAAAAGAATTGGGGCTATTTTCTCTTCGAGTGTTTTCTTTTCTGAAAAAATTGCGCGCGAGTCCTCCTCGATGCGTAGCCGATCTGCGATAAATTTTTTTAATGCGTCTTCTTTTTGCGTGATTTCTTCCTCAAGAGTCTGTGGCTCACCTTGGGATGAGGAGGGTGGCGGCGCGACTACGGTCTGGGGCATTGATACTGCTACGCTTGGCGCTGCGACACCTCCCATGGGAGGCTCTGTGGGGGGGAGTGGCTTGTGTGGAATGTGAATAGTTGAGTCAGGTGGCATATGCTCCATTATACGCCCCAAAAAATAAATTGCCTATCAGATTTAGTGTTTCCCGCACAAAGAAATACCGTGTATAGTTGTGTAAATGAAGGATAAAAGAGTGATATTCGACGTCATTGTGCTTGGGGGTGGGGCAGCAGGGATGATGGCGGCAGGGCGGGCTGGGGCGGTCGGCGCCTCTGTGCTTTTGCTTGAAAAAAATGCAGGGCTTGGGAAGAAACTGCTCATTTCAGGCGGAGGCCGCTCGAACGTGACCAATGCGGAATTCGACACAGGTGTGCTGCTCAAAAAATATGGTACGCGTGCCAAGTTTCTTCACTCCCCTTTTGCGCAATTTAGTGTGCAGGATACATTCGACTTCTTCACCATGCACGGCATGGAGCTAAAAATAGAAGCAGAAAAACGTGCCTTCCCAAAGAGTGACACTGCGCGCTCAGTGCTTGCCGCACTCGAGCGGTATATGGCAGAAGGTGGCGTTGTGATAAAAACAAAAAGCGAGGTGTTACTACTGACTCACCTTAACGACGTGTACGAAGTCACACTCAAGGATAAAACGCTATATCATGCGAAAAATATTATCGTGAGCACGGGCGGTATGTCGCATCCTGAAACAGGGTCAACGGGTGACGGATTTCGCTTACTCTCGGCGCTCACGCACACAATACAAAAAGGGAACTCTGCACTAGTGCCCATAGCAACCCGTGAAGTGTGGGGGCACAGCCTTTCTGGACTGGCACTGCCGGATGCGCGAGTGACGCTGTGTGTCGACGGGAAAGTGGTCGAAAAAAATATTGGTAAAATGCTTTTCACTCACACGGGGCTTTCGGGGCCACTCATACTCAACCAGAGCCGCCGTATCGGTGAGGCAATGGAGGAAGGGGTAGTGACACTCGTCATCGACATCTTTCCCAAAGAAGACCGTGGCACACTCGACCGCAGGCTCCAGACACTACTACATACCCACTTGAATAAAAAGTTGAAAAACGTACTACGGGAATTTATCCCCGCATCGCTCGTTGATGTCGCACTCATGCAAAACAACATTGATGGGGAGCGTGAGGTAAATGACCTCAGGCGCGCCGAGCGCACAGCGCTCTGTGCGTGGCTAAAAGAAATGCGCGTCACCGTAACGCGACTCCTCGGCCGCGACAAGGCGGTTGTCACCTCAGGTGGCATAGACTTGGCTGAGGTCGACATGCGTACGATGGAGTCAAAAAAACACAGAGGGCTTTATGTCATCGGCGATATGCTCGACATAGACCGGCCAAGTGGTGGCTACTCTCTGCAACTCTGCTGGACAACAGGCTTTGTTGCCGGTACCCACGCCGCACGAAAAAATACATAGGGGTACCCTATGTATTTGCTCTCTGTGTACAAAAAAACACACACTGCTTAGTGTGTGCGTGAAGGAGAAGCAGCAAAATCGATGGCACGCAGTGCATCAATGCGACTTTGCAACTTCGGGTGCGCCGATAAAGAGCATGTGTTTTGTGCGATATCTTCCCCCATACACGCAAGTGCAACGAGGAGTGGGACCGCGTCGCGCAGAAGTAATGCCGCGAGTGCGTCGCAGGCATGTTCGCGGCGGTGACTCCCCGGGTACGAAGAAGCGTACCAAGAAAGTCGGGCACATGTTTCCCACGCGAGGGTACGCAGAGCGCTCAACACAGACGGCACAGTCTTTTGTCGTAGGATTTGGGCATGCGAATGATAGAGCAGCTCATCGACACTAAACTGCAAAAATGTAATGGCATAAAAAAAGTTTCTCCCTAGGGGCAGCACTAAGTGCCCGAGCTCGTGGCACACAATACCACTGAGGCTACGCTGCCCGTACCTGAGTGCGAGGGCGTAGTCGATCACAATCACGGGCTTTCCAAAGTGGGCAATGAGGCTTGCATTCGGCCCCCCAAGTGCCGCGATATACACGGGCACCACACTTCCAATGTGATACTTTTTTGCAATTGCCGCAGCAACTTGCGTGAGGTATACATCGAGCATAAATGTTTTTTCCAACTTCTCATGCAGTGAATGCTGTAATGGGGAAAAATGGACCAAAAACGCACACCCCACAAACGCACACAGCGCAAAATAAAACCCATACACCACGTTTAGCGTCAAGAGAAACCCTATGCACCAAAGCACGAGTAGAGTGAGCATGGTCGGGAAGATCAGCCAGACGAGGTATGAGCGCACCGCGCGCGCGGCCTCCCTCTCGTAGAGATTAGTTGTTTTCCACCCCAATGCGAGGAGGAACATACGCACAGACATATAGACCCCCTTTCAAAGTACATAACACTCTCTTTAGAGTGTCTTTTTTAAGAAAAATGTCAAGAAAAACTTATACACCGAGGTCGAGTGTCTCGTCGATTCTTATCTGTTTCACAAATTCGGGAACGTGGGAGACAAGTATCATCGCGCCTTGATATTGGTCGAGCGCCTTGGCAATAACGGGAATGTGGCGGAAGTTGATGTGGTTGGTGGGCTCGTCGAGGATGAGAAGTCCTGGGCGCTCGAGCACGAGACGCGCAAATGCCACGAGCCCCTTTTGCCCTTCGGAGAGATTCCCTATCTTGGTGTAGACCATGGCCCCGCTGATCATAAAACTTGCGGCGGTCGAACGAATCTTCTCCTCGTCCTCACGAGGAAGTACGGCCTTGAGCTCGTCGTACACAGTATGGTCGAAGTTGAGCGTAGAAAAATCTTGGCGGTAGTACCCCACGTGCACACCCTTCTGAAGCGTCATGCCTGTTGCTGTTTGGTGTGCAATAGACTCGAGAAGGGTAGACTTGCCAATGCCGTTTGGACCCGCAAGAAGTAGATGTTTGCCCTTGCGCAACGCTATTTTCACATTCTTCTTTTTTGGTTTATGGTCGATGATGACGGAAATGGAAGAGAGCGTGAGGATGTCGCTCGCTATCTCCTCTTGCACGGGAATGATAAATGGGCGAATGGCTTTATCCTCGCGGCGCACGTCCACCTTTGCTTCTTCCATCTCCTCTATTTTATCTCGGAAGCGTTTTGCAACGAGGCGCATCTTGGAGCCTTTTTGCGCAAAAAAGTTCACCTTGTCCTTATTTTCCTGAATAGACTTTGCGAGCTGTGCGTTCTTTCTATTTTCACGCTCAATACGCGCAGTGATGTCTTTGAGCACGTCGTGATAATTACCTGCATACTGCTCAATGACATGCGTGTGCACGTCGAGATAGAGCACTCCGTCCGTAAAGGCGTTCAAAAAGTCTGCGTCATGGGAAATGACGATACACGTCTTTTGTGAGGCGATGAGAAATTCGGTGAGGTGTGCGATACCCGCTTTGTCGAGATTGTTGGTCGGCTCGTCAAGAAGTAAAATGTCAGGGTCTTGGATAAGGGCAGCTGCCAAAAGTAAACGGGCTTGTTGACCCCCTGAGAACGACTTTACGATGCGGTCGAGTGGAGCATTCAAATGCACCACGCCGAGTACGCGGGCTATCTTCGGATCGATGTCATACACTTTTGCCTTAAAGCAGTTTTCGAAAAATGCTTTCACGGTCATTTGGAGCTCTTCACGTGGTATTACTTGTCGCCCAATGGCGATAGATGCACCGTGTGTCACGTGGACTGCTCCCTCGTCGGGCTTACGCTCACCCGTAAGGAGGCTAAAGAGTGTGCTTTTCCCTGCACCGTTTTGTCCCATCACTGTTATTTTTGCACCCGTGCGCACCGCAAAGCTCACCTCTTGTAAGATGGGCTTGTTGTGTCCGTGCTCAAATGACACGTCTTCAAATCGGATGATTGTCTCATTTCCTGCCATAGGCTGTGAGCTTACCAAAAAACACTCGAAAAAGATACTCTTAGTGCAGGGAGGCGCAGAGTGCGAGTTTTTTTATGCGAGGCATTTTTTTAATTGCTGCTTCCCTCTTTTGTGCCTCGCTACGGCTACCCACCTCCTCTGTGTACACGATGCGCTCTGGCTTGTGCGCACGAGTATATTTTGCCCCCCTCCCCTCTTTGTGCTCCACAAATCTCCGGACAACGTCCGTGGCAATACCCGTATACAGCGTCTCATCGACACAAGAAAGAATGTATACGAAGTAAGGCAGAATGTTTTTATGTATTATCGTGTACTTATATTTTGATTGGGGCCATAAGCACATCTCGCTCCATCACCGCAGTCTCTGTGTCACAGGATTCTCCCGCATCATGTAGCCCCCACTTGTTGTCAGACTCATATGGGTAATTTCCACTATTTATGGCCATGTCGTTCTTCGTGCTTACCTGTGCGAACGTCGCACACAACTCGTATTGTGCTTCTCGCACGGAACCATTTTGCATACCCCCCACAACGATGCGGTATGTGTATGGCTTTCCCGTTTCACGGTCATTTACTTGAGATGCGCAGTACTGGTAGTTCGAAGAAGTCTCGAGCTCCGCAATGTCGGCGGGGAGACGCTTGCGCTCAGAGGCGAAATTGTTGATACACATTGCAAGCTGACTGAGGTCACTTGCACGGTCTCGGTCGAGCGCACGCATACGTTCAGTTTGCGGAGAGCCACTCGCCAAAAATCCGAGCACAATACCAATCCCCACCACGGCACTTATTGCGAAACCAAAATTCTGAAACACGCGACGGGGCACATCCTGCCCGTATTGCACGAGGCGACGCTCCAGAACATAAAACCCAAGGATGCTGCCCGCGATGACCGCAATCGTGAGTGCTTTCAGAAAAAACCGCGCGGAAAGTTCGCCTCGAAGGAAGTAGAAAATTGCCGTGATAAGATCACCGATAATGGTAACCGAGGCCACAAGAAGCACGAGGTAAGTGAGCCACTTGGTGAGCTTCGACTCCGTGCGCTCACCGCCCTCACGGAAACGCTGAAACCACATCTTTACGACGAAGTAGTACGCGGGGAAGGCCACGACGAGTGCCGCGATAGCGTACTGAATAGCTCCCGCAGAAAAAGATCCCATGCCACTTCTTGCAGCGAGCGCGTCAGGGAACCAACGGTTGATGATCTGATAATAAAGAATGCCGAGTGCCGTCGCGGCGACGCCAAGCAGAATAAAGGAAAAGAAGTTGAGTACTACGTCGAGCGTCGATGCGGACTTGCGGGCAAGTGTGCGTGTACCGCTTTCTGGGGCTGGCGCACCAAGTGTAAGCAACCCTTCCATAATCGCAGAATCTGCCGCATCTTCAGTCCACCCCACCGCAATAAGGTTTTGCTTTACTTCAGATTGAGGAATGCCCACCTTTAGCCTATCGACGACAAATGCAGATGACGTGTTTTTTTCCATAAATATTTAAAATGAATTAATTTCAGTATACCACAACCCCACATGAGGCGAGCATGAGCGAAGGATGAGGTCAACAATGCCCATCCTACCTATTTTTTGTTCCTCCATAGCACACACGCAAAGGCACACACCCTAGAGGAACACCTCGAGCGCGCCCTCACCTCCGTCACGAATTTTTGATTGGCTGAAGCGAATATTACGTGACGTGAGCTCACGCTTTACGTAGTCTCGCAAGACTGGTCCCGCCTTACTGTGGCCCCCCTTCCCCACAATGATACGCACATGCGCAAGCCCCTCTGTATGAAAAATCTTCTGCAGGCACACCGCAGCCTCACGTGTCGTTAGCCCATGCAAGTCAATAATTTCATCAGGAATTTGCACGTATTTATTCATAAAAATTTAACCATACTCATAAAATAAGTCTTCCAACAAGCTTTACTGAAAGACTGAATCGAGCCAAGTCGTAAATGCGCTGTCAGCTGGGGCTTGTTCCAGTGCAATCGCAGAAATAGTTGTAGTAGTCAAATTATTTTTTGTCATCTCTGTGCGAATATAACTTTTTAAGTCAACATCAGACGTAAATTTTGATCTAAAAAGTGACGGAAAAAAAAATTTTATTAAGTCCCTATTTGCTGTATCTCCGGTGCCAGATTCTCCCAGAAACTTAAACAGCCCGCTGATGAAATTTTTAACATCTCTCTCAAACATCTGGTTAATCGTTCTTGGAGTTAGGCTACTCAATGCATCAACCTTAAGGTCTGCGTCTTTCAGCGTGAGGAGCGGAAAGTGTTGAAAAAATAGGATGAGATAGTCCCCGGCCTGAGTCCTTGCGTATGTGTTGTTTTTAGCTTTTAGATAAATTTCTTTTAATACGAGAAAGTCTTCCTCTAATAATTCGCGAGAAAGTAGTTGTTGAGAAATATTACCAATATCTTCAGGAACCTCCATCAACCTCTCCAGCTTTCCGATTGTTTCGCTTCTGTGCACTTTTCTATACAACTTATCAGTGGTTGCTACCGTTGCCTTCGTAACCATGTCACTCATTCTTTTAATATTTTTGTAAAGAGTGGTTACGTAGAAACCAAGAATGAATCCGAGTAAAGCAAATACGCCCGATGCGATCTCAATAAAATTTTGCAAAGAAGAAATCTGATCTGAAAGTTGGTCATTTTGATCCTTTGCCCCATCATAAAGTAGCCTATAGTTCTCCCTCAATTCAGGTAATGTTTCAGATATTGTCTTAATTTCCCGAGTGTTGTCCTTAACTTGGTCGCGCACCTCCACAAACGATGTCTGAGCATATGACACGTCAACATGAAAAAACATACTGAACACCAGCAAGAAAAACGCGAAGAAACTAGGGTATATTTTGTGAGCTAATTTCATGGATATTGTTTTTAAACCATACCAGTCCCGCACAAAATAGCAAACAAAAATCGGAGTGTTGACTATTCGCAGGGTGAGCGTATTCTTTAATTATATTTAATAACACCGCAGTATGAAAAAGGCAATCTTGGTTGGAGTTGCATCCGTGCTCGCATCATTATTGATAGTGAGTATCGCAGAGGCTGGTACTCGTGTTGGTGGCTATCGAAAGAGCAACGGGTCCTACGTTGCACCGCACTATAGATCAACGCCAGATAGTTCTCGTTATAATAACTGGTCTACTCGTGGAAACAGTAATCCATACACTGGTTCAAGGGGGTATACTTCGCCTTACCGCTATCGCTAATTATTGATGCAGACCTCAAAAAGCAATGCTGAGCAGCTATTTGGGGCGGTGGAGTTTGCCTTCTTGTTTGTTGGCGAGGTCGGCATAGGAGAAGCGGACTTGGTTTATAAAGCTCTTTGTATCTCCCGCACCGGCAACACTCGGTAAATCCTTTAAAAGCAGAGAGCCGTGCTGTAGTGCGATGTTCGAGACATAGATAGTGCCGGCTTTTCCTAATATTACTTTGTAGATAGGACGGAGAAGCCATGCCTTCAGTCCTTTTGCTTTTCCATTTTTTACCACCTCTTTGTCATCGAGGGTCATGAGGAGGTTGCTCTCCTTGTGTGCGAGGCGAAAAAGGAGCGCAGCGATTCCTGAATAGGAGCCCATCACCGACCAGACAAAGCGGTAGTTATACTTTTTGTGTAATTGATGCGCCTTGTACACTCCCAAGATGGGGAGGAGATATTTGTCTAGTGTGTGGCCCACCCCAACGC
>JAYUQK010000046.1:0-31970 GCA_043756785.1 Candidatus Lloydbacteria bacterium
CTTGCACTAAGAGCTCGTTGGCGGTGTTGTCTCCAATATAGATAACCTCTTTGGGAAGCGTCACCATAAGACGCGCATCTTTCCCTTGTGCACCCTCGCCATAGGAGTACGTGACGAGATATTCGATAGGTGTGTGGGTAGATACGTTTTTGGGTCCCACTTTTTCAATCGTCACTTCAATCAAACTCTTTCCCGTCAGGTTGTTCCAAAAAGTTCCGAGCGGGCTTGTCGCCGCGGCCACACCTGCTGTTTGGTTTTTCTGATCGACTCCATTTTTTACCGTACCTTCAGTGTTGCTTGTGGTACTCGTGCTCTTTTTGCGAAAAAAAGATCCGAATGTGGGGAGACCTTGCGGCCCAAAGGGCGACGCAATGGTGTTGTTGCTACCCGCACCACTTTTTCCACTCGTCGTGGTCGTGCGCACAACACCGTCTCCACTCCCAGCGTTCGGCACATACTGAGTGATGGGCTGCTCACTCGCTATTGGTGCGGGGGCTACTCCTGTGGTGGTGAAGACTCTCGTCGCACCATATGTCCGCCCACTCGCATTTTCAGCAACGATGCGATAAAAGTATGCCGTACCAGGAGTAAGATTGTTGAGTGAGTCGCTGACCGAGCCTGCACTCCCCGACACATTCCTTCCGGACGTCTGTGACTCCAGCCGCATTGTAGTACCCCACTCAAACCACGCAGTCGTTCGTGCGTCTCCGTGTGGGCTCACATATCCACGCATCTCCACAGAGTTCATGGTCAGTGCAGCGGGAGCATTTGTTTCCACAATAACGAGAGGTATGACAGTAGGAGCACGCTTTTTTGTACTAAAATATACCGTTTGTCCTATATTTTTTCCTCGGCTACTTTCAATAACGTAGCGGTAAAAGTACTGCGTATCTGGAGCAAGCCCGATAATACTCGTGTAGGTACTGACAAGCGTGTTGCGCGAGTAGACAGACTGGTGTGCGGTCTCGTAGATAATATCTCCACGGCCAGAAATCCCCCACTCAAACCAACCCACTGCATCTTGGACTTCACTGGGGTTCCCTTCTGCGTTGAGATTTGCGCTTTTTTCAGTAATGAATGTCGCCGCTTTCGTGATGGCTATTGGCGCCGCTTCATACGCAAAAAGGATGCTTGGAAGGAGTGCACCGCAAAGAGCGGTACAGATAAGAAAAACGACACTTTTTTGTCTCATTTTTTGCATATATCCATTGTACACTATTTAGTAGTATTTGTCAACAAAAGAAATACCCTATTGTTGAGCCAGCGTTTAAGGGGTACAATATCCCTTATGGTCCACTTTAAAGACGCGGAGCAGAAAAAGATTTTTGACGACATGCACGAGAAGGAGGCTGAAGTGCTAGCCAAAATTCTCTCGGAGCGCTATGAAATCCCCTATGTCGACCTATCCCGCATCATACTCAACGTCAACGCAGTAAAACTCGTCACTGAAGATATCGCCCGCAAAGTAAAAGTTGTTGTTTTTTCTATCGACAAGTACCGCGTAGGGGTGGCAGCGCAAACCCCAAAAGACCCTGAGGTGGCGCTCGTGCTTGAAGACCTTGTTCACCAAGGGTACACTCCGACACTCCACATTGCCTCTGAATTTGGGATCGCACATGCATGGGAAGGCTACAAAGAAGTATCTTACGCAAAAGCATCAACCGCTGGGGTCATGTCGGTTTCCGACGAAACGATGCAACGCTATGTGTCCATCATTAAAACGATTGGGGACGTAAAGGCAGTGGTCGAAGAGTCGGTCGCCTCAGGAGACACACACGCACTCTCCACTGTGGTCGAGATCATTCTCGGCGGAGCGATCGCAACGGGGGTGTCCGACGTGCACATAGAGCCAGAAAAAGAAATAGTACGCGTACGCTTTCGTCTCGACGGTATCCTTCAAGATGTAGTGGAGATAACTCCAGTAAATTACAAAAAAGTGCTTTCGCGAATCAAGCTCCTTGCTGGGGTGAAGCTCAACCTGACTCACGAGGCGCAAGACGGTCGTTTTACGATAAAAATAAATGACCTCGACGTGGAGGTTCGCACATCCATCATCCCCGCTGCATATGCGGAGTCCGTCGTGATGCGTATCTTGAACCCTCGCTCGATTTCCGTACCCCTCGAAGAGCTCGGCATGGACGAATATTTCTATAAAATAATGACCGAGCAAATAGGGAAACCAAATGGCCTGATTCTCACGACGGGACCCACAGGCTCAGGAAAAACGACCACGCTCTATGCTTGTCTGAAAAAACTGCGCAGCCCACAAATTAAAATCATTACCATTGAAGACCCCATTGAGTATCACCTCGAAGGAATCTCCCAAACACAGATCGACCACAGTAAAGGCTACGATTTCAGCCATGGGCTTCGTGCTGCAGTGCGCCAAGACCCTGACGTCATCATGGTGGGAGAAATTCGTGACGAGGAGACCGCCTCCGTGGCTATCGACTCTGCGCTCACTGGCCATCTCGTCTTCTCCACACTCCACACAAACAACGCTGCGGGCGCAATACCTCGCCTTATAGACATTGGTGTAAATCCAAAAATCATTAGCTCCGCACTCAACATCGCCATCGGGCAACGCCTCGTCCGCAGGCTCTGCATACACTGCAAAAAAGAGTATATTCCTGAAGGAAAAGAGCGCGAAGCCCTCCTCCGTGAATTTCCGGAGATTAAAAAATATCGCCCTGAGGTCGAACTTCCCGAAAAAATCTGGAGGCCTGTTGGTTGTGAAAAATGTTCTCTTACTGGCTACAAAGGTCGCGTCTCCATCTACGAAGGCATACTCATGGACCGCGCCATCGAAGCCATACTCCGTGAAAACCCCAGCGAGCGTGAGATAAAAGAAGCCGCAAAGCCACAAGGTATTCTCAATATGCGCCAAGATGGCTTTGTGAAGTGCATCAAGGGGATGACTTCTCTTGACGAGGTGGGCCGCGCTGTCGGCCTCGACGAAGGAAGATAACGAGTACTTTTGGCGAATTTCTTCGTTGACTTCGGCTTGTGATTCGGATGACATACTCAACGTATGCCATCTCGAACACACAAACCTTCTCGCCTCGAACTTCATCCAAAATTATCATTATCTTAGAGTCATAAAAACAGAAAACCCGCCATTGGCGGGTTTTCTGTCATCTCATTATCTTGCCAGTTTGAAAAAGAGAAGGGGTGGGAGACGTCGTCTTCCTCTTATCCTTACCCGCTCTTTTTCAAATCTACAAAATATTTTTAAACACACAACCTTTCAAATAACTACTTTAATCAAAGTTGAAAAAAGTTAAATGCATTCCTTAGGTGTCCGCCAGCACGCACGCACGGGGCGGCAACCAGTGGGTCCTAGGAGAAACATCATGGAAGCCTGTGGGGCCTTAATTATTTGAAAGGTTCTATGTTCAAAGTGGTATTGAAAATATAATCTCTATGCTGTCAACAAAACATAACGCGTGCCTTAAAACTCATTCCTTTTGGGAATGAGACATATTGTGGCATACTGAGAAAGAAATTGAGGACTGCAGCCTTCGCTGTGACTTCTACTTCTTGATTACTGTAGAGACTCTATCACAATCCAAATTTTATGTCAAGTAATTCCCCTCATTCCCCAATCGACCATAAAGAAGCGCTATTTTTGGACCAAAAACTCCGCCCTGAGGTGTGGGCAGACTACGTCGGGCAAACACATATAAAGCAGAATCTTGAGATACTCCTCGCTGCCGCAAAAGAGCGCGCGCACCCACCTGAACACCTTCTGTTTTACGGCCCACCAGGGCTCGGAAAGACGACACTCGCACACCTCATCGCCAAAGAAACAGGCACGCAGATGAAAATCACCTCGGGGCCCGCAATAGAGAAGGTGGGCGACTTGGCGTCGATACTCACCAATCTCAACGCGGGGGACATTCTTTTTATCGACGAGATACATCGCCTCAACAAAATGGTCGAGGAGGTGCTCTACCCCGCCATGGAGTCGGGAGTGCTCGACATCATCATCGGCAAAGGTCCTTCTGCACGCACCATCCAGCTTGAGCTCCCACCATTCACCATGATTGCCGCCACCACACGCATCGCACTACTCTCTGCCCCTTTGCGCTCACGTTTTTCGGGCGGAGTCTTCCGTCTTGAATTTTATACCGAAGCGGAGATAGAGGAAATAGTTACCCGCTCCGCAAATATCCTAGGGGTGCCCTTGGAGAGTGGTGCGGGGCGGGAGATTGCCATGCGCAGCCGCTTCACCCCACGCACGGCAAACTACTTTTTGAAACGCGCACGTGACTTTGCGCAAGTGCACAAAACGGCGCTTGATGAGACCGCGGTTAAAGAAGCACTGCGGCTACTTGAAATAGACGAGATAGGACTCGGACAGCCAGACCGACACATGCTCACTATTCTTATTGAAAAATTTGGCGGTCGACCTGTCGGCTTGGGCACCATAGCTGCCGCCACAAGCGAAGAAGCCGCTACAATCGAAGAAGTATACGAGCCTTACCTCCTGAAGCTTGGCCTCCTCGAACGCACCCCGCGCGGCCGCACTCCTACGAAGAAGGCGTATGAGCATCTTGGCTTTGACTTTCCCCAGGAGCTACAAGAAAAATTATTGTAATACAAAAACCATGTCCGGACATTCAAAGTGGGCGCAAATAAAGAGACAAAAGGGAGCGGAGGACGCGAAGAAGTCCAAAGTGTTCGGCAAGCTGGGTAGCCTCATCGCGACAGAGTCAAAAAAAGCTGGTGGCGACATTAATGCACCAGGACTACGCACAATGATTGAAAAGGCGAAGAAAGAAAACATGCCCAAAGACACCATCGAGCGGGCTATAAAAAAGGGTGCGGGGGGTGAAGCGGAGATAATGGAGTCGCTCACATACGAGGCCTATGGCCCTGGGGGCTCTGCCCTCATCATCGAGGCATTCACGAGTAACCGCAATAAAGCCGCGCAAGAGATAAAACATTTGCTCACCCGTAGCGGCGGCTCACTTGCCGCCCAAGGTGCCGCAGCATGGGCGTTTACAAAAAATGAGGAAGGTGTTTGGGAGCCCAACAGCACCATTCCACTTTCTGACTCAGACGGCGCAATGCTCGCAACCATCATCGAAGACCTCGAAGCAAATAGCGAGGTGCAAGACGTCTACACCAACGCCGACTAATGAATTACGTTAATTACGCCGATAGCATCACTTAACGTAATTTATAGGTACATAAAAAAACCCCGCGCACGGGGTGTGGTTTCTCGTTATGGGAAAATCGTTGGCACCCTTGTGTTGTGTGCGATCGAAAAAAACATCAGTAGCACCAGCGCAACGAAAATCACGTAGTGTGGGACGAGAGAATTCCAAACATTCTTCACAAAGACAATCAAGTTTTTCATAAACACTCCTTTTTTAAAAAACTCTCTGCCTATTAAAGTGTAAAACACGCGGAAAGTAAAGCGCCGCGCCACGTCCTTTTTCTCATGCTAACATAGTGAGATGAAAATACTCGCTATCGATCCAGGGTTTGGGCGTTGTGGGGTTGCCATCCTCACCGGGAGTGGCTCCTCACCCACTCTCACCTACTCCACCTGCATAGAGACTGCACCAAACACAGCATTTACTGAGCGGCTCCTCTTTGTTGCAAGCGAAATAGCAACACTCCTTGATGCGCACACCCCAGACACTGTGGCGATCGAGGAGATCTATTTTACCAACAACGCAAAAACAGCAATACACGTCGCAGAGATTCGAGGCATGCTCATCTATCTTGCCTCCTCCCGAAATATTCCTATTGTTGAGTTCAATCCCCTCGCAGTGAAAGTCGCCATTACGGGCTATGGTCGCGCCACAAAAGAGCAGGTCACAAAAATGGTGGAGAAGCTTGTACATATCAAAACCCCCCTCAAGTATGACGACGAATACGACGCTATTGCACTGGGTATTACTGCACTTGCCTCAGCGCGCTATGCAGGTGTCCACGGTAAGTAACCCCATGCACCCAATCCACTTGCAGAAAAATGGTGATTTATGGTACAAAATGGAAAGTAGTCTTTCACTTCCTTTTTGTGAGGATGCGTTCGGATTACGAATAATATTAACGTAAAAATATAATTCCATCATGAGTGATGATTTTCTTACAGGAGTTCCCGTAGACGATGTTTTGGGTGATGCGGTATTTGACCCAAACGCCGTTGACAGTGACGCTTTTCTCGATGACTCAAAAGATGTACTCGGGGTAGATGCCCCCGAGGACATACTCGAGGAGGATGACGATGGCCTTCTCGACGAATAAAGTATAAAAAAAATCACCCATAGGGTGATTTTTTCATTGAATATCGAAAGAAATGAAACGAAGTTTTCCAATTTTGAGCATGATGCGCTCGTCTATCACCATGAGTGGGTCGAGGAGTTTTTCTTCACCGTTCTTTTTTATTGCACCATCAGCGAGCAGCCTTCGGAAGTCTGTTTTTGACTCAATTACTTTTTCCTGAAGCAGTGCGTCGACGAGTAGTGTTCCCTTTTTAACTCTTACTGTTGGGATGTCGCTAGGAATTTCTTTCTTCTGAAATGTATGCACAAAATACTCCCGTGCAGCACTTCCCGCTCCGCTTCCGTGATACATTTCGACAATCTGCAAAGCGAGATTCATTTTTGCATCTTTCGGATGCACCACACCCACCGCAAGATCTCTGGAAAGCAGTGCGACTTCCGCCATTGGCACATATGTACAGAGTTCAAAGTACTTTACAATGGCAGTATCCGGAATACTCATGATTTTCCCAAACATATCATTCGGTGCATCAGTGATGCCCACATAATTATCAAGTGATTTTGACATTTTCTCTTTTCCGTCGAGGCCGACAAGAAGCTCAAATGCGAGGACGGCTTGAGGTATCCTTTTGTTTATTTCCATTATTTTGCGGCCCATCAACATGTTGAACGTCTGATCCGTCCCACCCACCTCGAGCGCACAGGAACCGTATATCTGCGCAAGGACATCGGAGTCTATCCCTTGAAATACGGGGTAGAGCATCTCGTGCATAAATAAACTCTCATTGTCCTTTATTCTGTTTTGAAACATGTCACGCTCAACAAGCTGTGCATGTGTGACATGCTTCAGCCCCCAAAGCAAGCTGCGCATCGTGACGACTGAGACATTACCATTACCGATTTTTTTCTGCATGCGCGACTCTTCAAACGCAATTGTTTTTGCAAGAAATGTGTTGGGCGGGAAGTTGATGTGCACAGGAGCATCCATCCCCGGGGCGGCCACATCCATCCCAGCCTCGTAGTCATCAGGGAGGTTGAGGTCGGTAATGGTGGTAAACCAGTCGGAGTTGCGGATCCATGAAAAAACCGCAGGGTCGGTGCTGAGAATTTTTACTACTTGGTCGAGGTAGGTTTTCATATTCTCCTCAATTGCGGCTTGCTCCATCTCAGGGCGTGATTTGCTTTTTCCGGTGGGGTCTCCTATTTGTGCGGTGTAGTCTCCGATCAAAAAGATCACCTTGCATCCCAAATCCTGCATCTGGCGAAGCTTACGGAGTATGACTGCGTGCCCCAAATGCAGGTCAGGGCGGGTGGGGTCAACACCAAATTTGATGATTATTTCTTCTTTGCTTGTGCCATTTGCCTTCGCAATAAGTTTTTTGCGAAACATATCACTGGGGTCGACAAAAGTACCCACTCCGCGCGTGAGTATCTCTTCAATTTTTGTCTCTATTTGGCTTAGTTCTCCTATTTTTCCCATAAGACAAATCCTAACATAGCCCGAATATTTTGTCTTATGTGTGATAAACTTTAAAGAATCATGAAAAAACGCAAACAGAGGAGCTTGAGGATTTTACACTCAATAAAAATACTCATTATTGTGTCGCTTATTGCGAGCATTTTCTTCTTGAGCGCATTGCTCGTTTGGGCGGCATCCATAGAAATCCCTGACTTCAGTCTCTTTGAAACACGTAAGGTTTCTGAGTCTACAAAAATTTACGACCGCACAGGAAAAATACTTCTCTATGACGTACACAAAGATGTGCGGCGCACACTTGTGCCATTTGATGCTATTAGTCCTTATGTAAAGAATGCGGCAGTGGCAATAGAGGACGATCAATTTTATCAACACCACGGCATCATCTTAAGGGCGATACTGCGCGCAACACTCGTGAATCTCGGGCTTCGTGAGGGATACGCTGGTCAGGGAGGCTCCACTATTACTCAACAGGTGATAAAAAACGCCCTACTTACGAATGAAAAAACAATCGCACGCAAAGTGAAAGAGTGGATACTCGCGGTGAAACTCGAGCGTGTCCTCACAAAAGAACAGATATTAAACCTTTACCTGAATGAGGCTCCATACGGGGGGAATATTTACGGAGTTGAAGAAGCGAGTATGTCGTACTTCGGTAAAAGCGCGAGCACAGTCTCGCTCGCTGAAGCAGCGTATCTTGCTGCGCTCCCTCAATCCCCAACACGCTACTCTCCGTATGGAAACAATATTGACCTACTTCAAAAACGCAAAGACGCAGTGCTGCAAAAAATGAAGGACTTAGGTTCCATCACTTTGGACGAATACACCAAAGCACGGGAAGAAAAAGTGTTTTTTATACCCCAAGAAGAGCGTGGGATGCGTGCGCCGCACTTCGTTATGTTTGTGAAAGAAAAACTTGTAGAACTTTACGGCGAGGAAACACTCAATGAAGGTGGGCTTCGTGTTATCACCACTATTGATATGGAACTGCAGGCTAAAGCAGAAAAAGTAGTAAAAAAATACGCGGACGAAAATGAAAAAATGTTTAATGCCTCAAACGCTGCACTCGTGGCGATAGATCCAAAAAATGGGGAAATACTCACCATGGTCGGATCACGAGATTATTTTAATATTAAAAACGAGGGTAACTTCAATATTGCACTCGCAAAAAGACAACCTGGGTCTGCATTTAAACCTTTTGTTTATGCAGCAGGACTTGAGGCTGGGTACACTGACCAAACAGTGCTTTTCGACGTACCTACGCAATTTTCTACGCGCTGTGACACAGAGGGGAAGCCACTCAATCCAGCCAACGACGAAAATATTTGCTATATGCCGGAAAACTACGACCAGCAATATCGTGGTCCGATATCCCTACGGAATGCGCTCGCTCAGTCGATCAACATACCCGCAGTAAAGATGCTTTATCTCGTAGGACTCGACCACGCAATCGACATCGCGGAACGTATGGGTATTACGACGCTCGGAAAAAAAGAACGCTACGGTTTAACCCTTGTGCTAGGTGGTGGCGAGGTGTCACTACTCGACATGACGAGCGCGTATGGAGTTTTTGCAAACGACGGAAAGAGGACTCCGTATACAGGAATACTCCGCGTTGAAGACACTCGTGGGTTGGTGCTCAGTATTTTTACCACGACATCCTCACAAGTAATAAACCAAGAAGTCGCACGAAAAATGTCTGACATGCTCTCGGACAACATTGCGCGCACACCCGCATTTGGCGCACAATCATTTCTTAACTTTGAAAACAGAGAAGTCGCAGTAAAAACAGGAACCACAAACGACTACCGCGACGCTTGGATTGTTGGCTACACACCATCACTCGCTGTTGGCGCATGGGCGGGAAATAACAACAATACTCCGATGGAGAAAAAAGTTGCGGGTTTTATTATCGCACCACTCTGGAATGCTTTTTTCACAGAGGCATTCCCCACACTTCCTCCTGATGACTCTTTTATCAAACCACAGCCAACGGCGCAGACCATAAAGCCCGCACTGCGTGGTGTTTGGTATGGTGGGACAACATATCAAATCGATACCGCATCAGGAAAACTCGCAACAAACTACACTCCTCAAGAATTTATAGAGGAACGCGTTGTGCCAAATCCTCATGAAATTCTTTATTGGGTAGACAAAAAAAATCCCACAGGTCCGATACCACAAAACCCATACGAAGATGCTCAGTTCTTGCTCTGGGAAACACCAGCGCAGCGGTGGATCGCTCAAAACGGACTCCCCGCAAAGGCGTGGGTAAATATACCCAGTAGTTTTGATGACTTCCACAAACCTGAATCTGCGCCACAACTGCGTATTATTGAGCCAAATGCATCAACGACATACCTTTTTAGTCAGAAAATACTTGTCTCCCTCAATGTATCAAGTACACATGCAATAGACCGTGTTGATTTTTCAGTCAATGGTGTGTTCCTTGGGTCTACACGCGAAATGCCATATGTGTTTGCGTTCGTCCCAAACACCATAATAGGGATTCAGGATAAAAATGAATTACGAGTGAGTATATATGATGTGGTGGGCAATAAAACCGAAGACGGTGTCTTTTTCACTGTGTCACCGTGATGCTACTGTGTAGTGATGTCGTAAACTGACAACTCCTTTGAATCTCTTAAGCGATGGATAATTTTTTCCTTATGAAGAAATATTTCATTTTTAAAAACAGCACTCGCCTTGATTTGCACAACGCCCTTTTTAATGACTAGTGATTTTTCGTCAATAAGTACTCCTGCCTCTTCTTTCAAGATACGGAGTATTTTTTTTCTTTTTTCATCCTCTGTATCGATATTTCTACGATACACCTCGAGAAACTGTTTTATGCTTGAAAGTTGCATTTTATAATATTTTAAACACTTTCATTTTCATTACACAACAAGCATTTAGCTTTTCTATCCTTTCATTGGCATAACAATATAAGTAAAAGAGTTATCACCAACCCCTTTTATCACCAACGGTTTTGTATTACCACTCGCCAAAAACGAAACACTGTCAGTATTAAGATACGCAAACACCTCCATAAGAAATCGTTGATTGAGGAGAAACTCCACATCATCCCCTTTGAGCACTGCGTCTATTTGCTGTGTTGTTTCTCCTATTTCATCACTGCGTGACTCAATTTCCACAAGTTTTTCGTTTGGGTATATTTTTAAGCGTACTTGTTGGAGTTTTCCAGAAAAAACAGTGGTCAGTTTAAGTTTATCAACCACATCTTGGCGCAATAATACTACCTCAGTGAGAAATTGTTTTGGAATAAGTTGTTTATAATCAGGAAAGACACCATCAATAAGCCTTGAGGTGATGTGCATATGCTCAGTGTGAAAAGAAATTTGATTTTTTGTCGCAAATATTTTTACCACCCCTCCTGTGTGTTCGAGTGCGCGCACGATCTCCACAACATTCTTTCCTGGTATAAGTAGGGAAAAGTTTTCTGTATTTTTCTTAAGTGGTATACGTTTTTCTGCAAGTCGAGAAGAGTCTGAAGCGACCATGATCAATGACTGCTCATCGGTATAGCAAAAAATACTCGCAAACTCTGGCTTGATGTCGGTCATTGCGACTGCGTATTGCGTAGCGCGAAATGCCCCTAGGAGCGACGAAGTATCGATTTCGAGGGAAGCACCCTTGGTCACAAAAGGAAGTGTCGGGAAGTCCTCGTAGCCGAATCCTTTGATAAGTGTGGAGTAGGACGCTCCCGATATTGTGAGATGTTCACCAATTTGCTCGATGGTGATGTTTTTTTCTTGATTAAGGTTAGAGAGAAAGTTTCCTAGGGTATCTGCGGGTATGGCAATGACACCTTCTTTTTCCACGCGTGCAGGAATTTCAATCTCTATTCCAATATCAAGGTTTGTTGCGCGAATCTTCAGTACATTCTCACCAGCAATAAATAATACATACCGTAATACTGGTAACGAGAGTTGCTTTCCGGTGAATCGCTCCGCAGCAAGTAATGCATCTTTGAGATTTGTTTTTACACACTCTACTTTCATATATCTATATATAAATACTAATTATACTAATTACGCCTGTGGATATGTGGATGAGAGAAAAAATACTGATTCCTCACAACGCTGAAACACTATTTTTCTATTTGGTGAACTGTTAGTATCTACCCACTTGTCCACAATGAAAAATTTTTATTTTTTTCTCTACACACTTCATCCACAAGACAGCACTACTTTCTCCACAGCTTTTCCCTCGCTACTTGTCGACTATCAACAGACTTATCCTCATGCGTTATTTAAAACAATGCACGGATCTGATCTATTTCTTGAAGAAGAACGGTGTCCGTCTTCACTTCATTTTTTATTTTCTCACATGAATGAATAACTGTTGTGTGGTCCCTCCCCCCCAATTTTTGACCAATAAGCGGATAGGAGATATTGAAGTCCTGTCGGAGGATATACATCAATACTTGTCTAGGTTTCACCACTTCCTTGCGTCGAGTTTTTTCATAAATAAAACGCTCATCGATGTTATAGAAGGTTGTCACCGTCTTTACGATATCTTTTATTGATACGGGTTTTGTTGGTTTTGCGTTGTTTTTTATGAGCGTTTTTATCTCATTCAGTGAGAGGGGTTTGTTTTTTAGTTGTGCCTGGCAAACTACAAGGTTTAGTGTCCCCTCAAGTTCACGAATACTTGCTTGGATTGTTTCTGCAACATAGGCAATAATCTCGTCGGGGATGATCACTTGCTGTTGTCTCAATTTTTCGCGCAAAATAGCAAGGCGCGACTCGTAGTCTGGCATTGTTATCTCAACGATCATTCCTGAGCCAAATCGTGATTTAAGCCTATCCTCGAGTCCATTAATGTAGTTGGGGTGCTTATCAGAAGAAAAAATAATTTGCTTATTGTTTTCGTAGAGTGAGTTGTAGAGGTGAAATAACTCCTCCTGAGTTTTTTCTTTTCCCACAAGAAACTGAATATCGTCCATGATCATGACGTCATACTTGCGGTATTTTTCCTTGAATTCGTTTACGCGATTGTTTTGGAGTGAAGTGACGTAGTCCGTAGAGAACTTTTCCGAGCTCACGTACTGCACTTTTTTCCCAGGATATTGTTTTTTTATTCCATTACCTATCGACTGCGTGATGTGTGTTTTTCCAAACCCCGTCGAGCCGTATATGAAAAGAGGGTTATACATGATCCCTGGTTTTTTGAGCACAGCTTGTGCCGCTGCATAGGCAAGCTCGTTGAATGGCCCTATGACAAAAGAATCGAAGGTGTAGCGAGGGTTGAGACCGTCTTCCTTGTTGACATAGGTATCTTGGAGTGGAAGTTCGTTTCCTGAGAAGGGGGAAAATATTTCCTTTTTCACGACCTGTTCATTTCGTTCAGAGCCGTCATCTTTTGCGATAACATACTCGACATTTTTCACGTCAGCAGATGTGTCGCGCAATATGCGGAGAATTGTTGAATGGTATTTATTCGACAACCAGTCTCTCACAAACTCATTCTGCACCCCCACATACACCGTACCCGCATCTTGTTTGGTGATACGCGTATTTTTGAACCATGTACTGAAGTTCGCTTTCGAAACCTCGAGTTCGACATCGACCATCGCTTTGCCCCACAATTCTTTGTTATCCATAAAAGATCCTCGCGTTTATTTCAATAACTTAAAAAGCATTATAGCGAACAACAGGGAGAGAGAGAAAAATAAACAAATGTTCACAACTTGTGTATAAACTGTGGACAGAAGGTTGTACGCAATAGCATGCTTGTCGCAAAACAATACAACACATCTTCAAGTGAAACAATATTGAAGAATAAAAAAAAAGTTTTATACTGCATCCATGTCTGTCACATATCAACCAAAAAAGAAGAAGAGGGCAAGTACCCACGGTTTTCTCGCACGTACCGCCACCGCAAATGGCAGAAACGTCATAAAACGCAGAATTGCAAAGGGTCGTAAGCGCGTTACGGTCTAATTTGGTGCAGCTTGATGCTCCCCCGTCGACACAAACTTAGCCGGAAATCTTTTCCTGCCTACAATGCGCCATCAAAAACATGGAGGGGAAATTCTCTTACCATAAGATTTTTTAGAGGGCGAGGCGCTGGTGCGCCGCAGTTTGCCGTAGTTATTGCAAAAAAATCATATAATCTTGCCACAAAGAGGAATGGTATACGCAGAATCGTTTATCTGGCCATTCGTGAACATTTAGCTGATTTTTCTCGGTTTGTGGGTACAAAATTTGTTATTACTCCACAAAAAAATATTTCCAACATAAACGACACTATGCGTAGTGATATAGAGGCTTTCCTTCAAACACAACAATAATGAGTATATTCACCCGAGCCGTGCTCTCTGGCATTCGCCTCTATCGTAAAACAATTTCCCCAGATAGTGGGCTAATTCGTATGATCATCCCTCTCGGTGGTGTTTGTGTAATGTATCCGAGCTGCTCGATATACATGGAACAAGCAATCATAAAATACGGCCTTTTAAAGGGATTTTTCAGGGGTATTCGTCGAATTTTGCGTTGCCACCCATATCAAAAAAAACTCATCGACGAACCGTAGTACAAGATCTGCAAAGTAGTATCTCCGAAAACTAATAGTTATTTAGAGATTGTGTTGCCTTTCAAACTTCCGAGATTCACGATAGGATAGGTGAATGATTTTAAACTTATGGAATAACGCAGTATATCAACCACTCTACAACGTGTTGATTCTTCTTATTGATAACCTGCCTGGGTACAGCGTTGGGCTGGCTATTATACTGCTCACAATTATTGTAAAAATAGTACTTTTTCCGCTCACGGCGAAGTCTATTCGTGCGCAACGCGAAATGAAAGAACTTGAGCCTGAGCTCAAAAAATTGAAAGAAAAACACGGAGATGACAAGCAAAAACTCGCCGCCGAAACAATGGCGCTCTATCAAAAGAGAGGAGTCACGCCATTTTCTGGATGCCTCCCCCTCCTCATCCAAATACCCGTCATCATTGGTTTGTATTGGGTTTTTTCTCATGGGTTAGGAAAAGTCGATACCGCGATTCTCTATAGTTTTGTTTCTGCACCTCCAACGCTCGATATGCATTTCCTTGTTTTTGACTTGGCGGGAAAAAGCATTTTTCTTGCTCTCCTCGCTGGGGTGACACAGTTTATCCAGACGCACATTGCGCTCGGTAAGCAGGTGCCTCCAGCGGCCGCAGCCCCAGGCTCAAAGCCGTCGTTCCAAGAAGATTTTGCGCGTAGCATGCAAGTACAAATGCGCTATGTGCTGCCCGTCATTGTGGGGGGGATTTCTATGACCCTCCCTGCTGCGGTTGCACTTTATTGGGCAACCAGTAATATATTGAGTACTGGGCAGGAGTTGATCACCAAAAAGAGGGTTATTGCCTCCTCGGCCAAGTAGAACCATGCAAACAAACGAATTTATTATCAGCACCATCACCACTCTTTTGGGCCACTTGGGTGTCGTGGTGGAAAGCGTGGTCGCAGAAACTGACACAAAAACTAAGTCACTTTCTTTTGCGGTCACCACGCCAGAGTCTCTTTTGTTGATAGGTGAGGGTGGTGCGCGGCTGCTCGCATTGAATCACCTCATAAAACGTATTGTCGAAAAAAAGTTTGGTGCGGATGCACCAATTTTTTCTGTTGATGTGAACGGCTACCAAAAAAAACAGATTGACGAGGTACGCGCCAAAGCACACATGCTCGCCGAGCGTGCGCGCTACTTCAAAAGCACCGTAGAGATGGACCCCATGAGCTCCTACGAGCGCATGATAGTGCATTCAGAGTTTGCCGATACGCCGGACATTACCACATCCTCTTTGGGTATAGGAAAAGAGCGTCACGTCGTGCTCGCCTACTGTGAGCCAAAAGCGTTGAGCATATAACAATGAAGACTTTTTTATTTTAGTGGGCAGTTGCTGTATGCTCCTGGTGGAAGTGTGACGCCTGCCTTGTTCTTTCCTGTGCAAAACCAATATGGTTGGCCCACCTCACAGACATGCCAATGGTTTCCTTCGTCTGTAAACCAAAAATTATTCAACAAATAACGACATGGATAAAAGGAGACCGCAGATTGCGTCGCACTACTACGGATATACGCATCGAGTGCGGGTGTTTTTCTGAGGTCAAAAATAGGAGAATTTGGTTTATGTGTTGCATGCCCACTCTCTGTCCCACCAGTGATTACCACTGGAGGCGGAAGCGCTTTTATCGCAGCAATTGCAGAACTCGGCATTCCTTCAACGTTTATATACCCTGCTTTCAAGCAGTTTGAAATACCCGCAGGACAAGGTGGCTGCTTTATGGCCACAGGGATAGTCCCAAGCTGACAAAGGTTATTACCGCAAATACTATTACGGACAGCCGCCTCTCCAGACGAGGGCCCAGGTGGGGGGTTCCCTGGAGGTGGTGGGGGGACACCAACGGGTTGAGGATAGACATAGAAACAGTCAATCGTTGTACTAGGTGGTGTATAAACAATAATTCCCCCAAGTGCTACCTGCCCCTTCTTCCCCTCTATGCATTGTTCTATGGTTCCCCATTGTGGAGAGTTTAAAATGGGACCACTGGCAGAGTCTTTATAGCGATAGTAAAATCCCGGTTTTTTTGGTAGCGGTGCATTCGCTGCGGTTGTTGTTGCTGTTGGAGTAGTTGCGATGGCGGGGAGGCCAAGTAATGCAACATCGCTCGAAAGTAGCTGTGTGTTGATGGTATTTAATATAAGCCATGAGGATATAGCGAGGAGCAGCCCAAATATTGCGCTCGTAATACAATCCTTTGATGCACTTTTTTGTGATACCGACGGAGAGCCAATAAGCTGAATGCCGCATATGACGGTCATCACCACCGCGAGTATCCCTGCGACTCCTATTGTTACCTGCACAATACCCTCGAGGTATTGTGCGAGGGTGACATTTGGCCCCCCCAATGGCCCCAGTGGTGCGAGGAGTGTATAGGTCGATGGAGCAGCGAGTGCCACCACTGGAAGTAGAGTGAATAGCGCGAGTGTAAATATTTTTTTCATCATATGCGTCACTTTATTTTTTATTTCCTGATACTCCCCGCAGCGTCTCCCGCCTCTTCTATTGTGGGAGGGGTAACACTGTCTCCCTCCGTGTTTTCTGGTGCCTGCTTTATGCGCATAGACCAAAGAAAGCTCGTGTGCTTGTCGGTAAAGAATAGAAATTTTTCAGCACGATCAACAAAGGGCATTGTAGCATCGAGGCTCTTTTCCACATCCTGCTTAGGGTCCCCAAGGAGCCTAATATCAGTGGTGCGCGCGTCGACAGCCCAAAAGGTGTCGTCAAACGAAAGTAACCCTTGGTACCACT
Source organism: Candidatus Lloydbacteria bacterium (assembly GCA_043756785.1). Taxonomy (GTDB): domain Bacteria; phylum Patescibacteriota; class Minisyncoccia; order Phycocordibacterales; family UBA6899; genus MHLP01. The sequence goes on from JAYUQK010000046.1 coordinate 17,040, forward strand.
CATCAGGGATCATCTTTTTTTCAGTGTTCGTAAATGATGCACAATAGAGGCGTGCACCCCCCGCTGCCCATACACATTTTTCTGGAAGAGTAGTGAGGGGGAGTGCCTGCTCGTGGGTGACGAGCCCCTCATCCCCGTTATACCCCTTCTCGCTATATATCCCCACCGTGGCATTTCCGTTGATGTTCTCACCAAAGAGCACGTCGCCACCACTCACCATCCCGAGCGTGGTGAGTCCGTTTTTCTCACGCGCGATACGCGTCATCGACTTATCTGTGGGGTTGTAGAGATAGGAAAATCCTGCTGTGGCCGCAGAGGGCTTTGTGGTGAGTATTATTTTTCCGTCATTCAATATTTGTGGAAGCCATTCAGCAAAGGCACTCTCAAGTACTAGCTTGGGGTCTTTTATTGAGTCGAGCTGTACCACGTATCCAAGTACCCCCACCTCAGTAGGGAGAAGGTAAAACAATTTCGTGCCGTCTGGTGAGATGGAGACTGCACTGATATTGTCGGAGAGGTATTTTCCGCGAATCTCCCCTACCGCATCAGAGGAGTTTTGAGTACTACTTGGGAGGGAGATCTCACTGAGATATGTTTTTATTGTGTCGTACCCAAGCGAGCGGTCGAGATAGCGGAGCACGACAGTATCCCCATTGTTTCCAAAATACGCTTCGTACACCTGAGGGATAAGCGTATTAGTGAGCTGGCGCGTCGCAGCAGATACTGTGTCGAATTCAAATATCGTACCTCGCTCGCGCAGTACATAGCGGACGAGTGTCTTACCGCTCTCCTCGAGCACCGTCGCACCTGCGATGGGTTTGTCGGTGATTTGCCGGAAAAGAGGCAGAAGCATATCGCTACCTGGGATCGGCTGCCGCACACCAGGGTCAAGAGAGCCTGTGTTTGTGGCACTACTGCGCAGTGTGTCAGGGAGCACCTCTCCGAACGGTAGTACTTTTCCAATAGAGATGGCGATGGGTGAGTCTTTTGCAAAGCGCAGTACAAGAAAAGCCACAAGGGCGAGGATGAGGATGAAGGCAATTCCTCCAATGATGACCCACTTTATGATTCCACTTTTGTTTTCTTCCTGCATGGTGATGGAGATATTATTCGGCAGTAAATGAAATTTCAGTGCTTGCCCGCGCCTCTTGGAGTATGCGTTTTGGGTTTTGTATACGGAGCGACACCCCATACGTAGGACTGCTGCCCTCAGGCTTCACGAGGGTGAGGTATTGAGGCGAGAGTCCTGGTGAGGTGTATTTGCGGTCTACTTCCCATGTGTAAATAAGATTGCCGTTCAACAAGTTGTCCGAGGAAAAAAAGTATGGTACTGCGTAGATAGTAGCCTCCGTCTCTTTTGAGGAAAGCGTTTTGATGATGGGTTTACGTAGCTCTACGCCCAAGAGTGGGTCACGCTCGTAGAATACAATTTTTGCCTCACCCGCTGAGATGCTCGCATTCTTCACCCCCACCCAGTCGGTGCCCAAGAGGCGCACTTCTGCGGTGATGGGCACTGGTGTGCCTGCGTATCCCATGGGTATGACGACGCTGTTCTTCCCTTGCGCTTCTCCGAGGCCTTGGACGCGGTTGTACGTCCATTTATAGTAGTAGTCTTTGGGGTTGCTCGTGAGTGCACTGAAGCGAGGTATCGCCGTCACGCGCACAAGGCTTTTGAAAGTGGGGAGTGCTTTGCCTTTGTAAAATGGAGGAGTGTAGGTCTGTGCTTCCCATAGGAGGTCTACCTCCGCAGGAGCTATCACAAATTGTTTGTCGAGCTTGTCCCCTGCGGCAGTGATGATGATGACGTCGATAATTGTTTTTTCTCCGAAATAAGGGGTAGTGATGGTAATTTCTTTTTCTGCAATGCCGTTTTTGACGAACTCTTTGTTTACTATCCATGCGATATCCGCCGTATTGAGGTCGACCGCAAAAGAGTTGAGTCGTACGAGCACTTGCTCGAGAGCCCCCGGAGACTTGGGTGTGGTAACAAAATTAATGAGATCAACCGGCGCCGCCATGGAAATAATCGGCGTGGCGACTAGTGTAAAAAATACCCCCATACCCACAAGTAAAACACGTTTTTTAAGACCAAGATGCATACAATAATTTTACCCTATTTTACCCACGCGCTCAACCGCGTCTGTGAACAGCATACCGAAGCGCATGGGCGATAAGGTTGTCCTTGCGAATGGCATTTTCAAGGATACTGATGAGCACAAACATGACTGTAGTCATTGGGAGAAGCTCTAATACGGGGAAAGACTCGATAAAAAAAGCAACGACACGAATAACAATCCGCTTGATCTGCGCCTTCATATGTAGACCACCATGTGTATAAAAATACACATGGGTGAGTATAAACACGGCCAATGTTATACCGATACCTAAAATCCAAAAAAATATAGCGAGCGGAATCGTCACAATTGCAGCGGTAAACGCCAGCTTCATCGCAAAAAACATAAAATCGCTTGCATCATCGAGAATACAAACACCGAGCGTCATCCACCACAAAACCCCACCAAGTTTTTCGGGTGGGGAAGCCCCTGCCTCTTGGTCCGGAGAAGAGTATTCAGTTTGGTTCACATCTTGTTGTCTCGGTGAGGCCATAGAAATTTTTACCCCTGCGTCGCCAAAAGTTCTGCTTTTGCCTTTGCGATGGCGAGCATTTGGGCGGGGTCGGAGGAGACGATCTGGTCTTCGGTGTAGGATGCATAGACTTTTATTGCCACATGCTTTAGTCCTGCGAAAAAGAGCCCTTCTCCCACTCCAGACTCAAGGAGGAGGTATTTTTCCTCGTCTGTGAGGTGAAAAGTGGATTGAACGAGGTCGATAGTGGTGGGCGACTGCTTTAGGAGTATTTGTATGGAGGAATTTGTGAGGATGGGGAGCCCGTACGGGGAGCGCAAGAAGTCATTCACGTCTTGGGTAATGGTGGCCACTCCGAGGAAGTATTTGCGCCCACGCTTGGCGAGACCAAAAAGGAAGGAGGCAGTATCTTCAGACTTCATCATCCACCACGCTTCGTCGACGACGAGGAGGCGCTTGCGGAGCTCCTTGCGTACTGCGGTCCAGATGTGGTGTGTGACGATGTATACGGCGACGGGCTTCAGCTCGTCTTCCATGTTGCGCACAGAAAATACCGTAAAGCGCTTCGTAATGTCGACGTTGGTCGGTTTGTTGAGAAAGCCAGACCATGTACCCTTGGTATATTTTTCGAGGCGCTGGAGGAGTGACTCTGTGCCGTCCATTCCCGATAGTACGAGCTCGAAGTCGGAGAGGAGTGGCGCTTCGATATCCGCAAAATTGACGTCCCCGGTGATATCCCTCAGTGCATAGGTTTCAGCAATGGCACGGTCTACGATAGAGTCTTCTTCTGGGGTGAGTCCGCCGAGCATGATACGAAAGAGTCCTACAAGAAAAATGATATTCGAGCGGAGCACGTCTTCTCCAGACTCATCCTCACGCGGTGCGGGTAGGTCGAATGGATTGATATGGTGCTCTGAGTTGAGTGAAATATTAAAATATCGCCCTCCGGTAGCCTCTGCGAGGAAGCCATACTCAGACTCAGGGTCGATCACAATGACGTCCGCATCGAACATGAGTGTACGGATGATCTCGAGTTTTGTTGAATACGATTTACCAGATCCTGAAACAGCAAAAGTGACCGAGTTGTAGTTGGGCATTCCAAAGCGGTCAAAGAGAACCAAGGAGGCATTGTGGCGGTTTATACCCCAGAGAATACCTTTGTCTGACGTGAGGTCAAATGAAACAAAAGGGAATATCGACGAGAGGGGTGCAGAATTCATTTTGTAATGCACCGCGAGCTCATCGGTCATAATGGGAAGTACGCTGCGAAATGCCTGCTCTTGCTGGAATATTGCGGGCTTTAAATAGACGAGTTTTGCATCGAGGATAGACTTGATCTCACTCTCTGCTTTGTCGAGCTCCCCTTTTTCATTTGCGTAGACGGTAATGTAGAGCCCCACGTCAAAGAGTCGTTCTTGCGCCTGCTGGAGTTTGTCACGCAGGCCCTCGAGGTCTTGGTATGCGATATCAAGCACGGGGTCACGCACAAAGCCTTTACGCTCGCGCTCGTTGATCTGGCTCTGCACCTCGGCAACTTTTTTCTGAAATGAGCGCAGTGCAAGCTCTGTCTCGATGGGGTGGATCATGATGGACACATCGTATACACGGTCGAGATTAATGATGGGCGTGAACCAGTCTTGGGAGAGGAATCGTGGGTAGGAGATCACAAAGAGTGTGCGTGCGATTTTGTCGCCTATATAAATTTCTTTTGGAGTTATTTTTATTGCTGCAGGTGCGAGAATATCCTTCATGTCGAGGTTTGTTGCCTCAAAAATATCTGAAGGAAGGGCACCAGTATTAAGATTTTCAAGTTCTTTTCGGTCTGTCATAGCTATGTATTATACGGAAGCCCCCAGCTCGCCAGGGTTAAATTTTTTATAAAACAACTCTGTGACTTCTTCGGTACCCAAGCGCACCGTACGCAAGTCACAGCGGCTTAAACCTTGCTCAACAATGGAGACACGCTGCTCAAGCTGCACCCGTGCCTCCTCGAAGCTCTCAATCTCCTTCAGCTTCGCTTTTTGCGTTTTTACTGCTGGGGTAAGCCAGCCCAGCTTTCCCGTAGATTTTTCAGATCCAGACGACTCACTGCGAGGACTAAAGGGAATAATAATAAAGAAGTTTTTTGACATAATATTCGTGCGGTCGGTAAACTCCTTAATGAATCCAATGTATTCATGGACCTGAATTTTCATGGCGTCGATGAGTTGGGCCTTCTCTCGCTCCTCGAGTAGCTTGAGGTATGGTTTGATGTCGAGGCGTTTCGACTGGATGGATATTTGAATAGGAAACTCAAGAGAGTTTAAAACATTTTGAAACTGCAAGAGAATTGCCGCCTGCTCATCTGTTGACTTTAGTCCGAAGTTTAAGGACGAGGTCATGAGCATCATGCGGAGGTTGCCGTTATTGAGCACGATAACCCCATTTTTAATGTCTTTTATGGGAACAAAATCTTGCGTGGGTTTTCCTAGGTTGGGCATAAGTGTGTGGGGTTTTATTATAGCACCAATGAGTCTTGGTGGACCTTTTGCTCCTCCACGGTCGAGGAGTGTACGTCGATAGACCAACTAAGGTCACTGAGTTTATTTGTTGTAGTGGGGGATGTGATGAGTGTGGAAATGTGTTTTGTTGACTGAAAGTGGTCGAGGTTTAAGTGTATCTCTTCTGTCTTTTTTTCACGACGCCTCCAAATGTAGAGACGCGCACTTTTAATGAAATAGAACGCAGACTCGATCATGTCGGCAAAAGGTTTTTTGTTTGGCCTATAGTAGGCGAGTGCAGCGCCTAGCCCCACGCATCCTGCTCCTACTATGTAGCCAACGTAGGGCACAAAGCGTTGTGCTACGTACCCTAGGCCCACCCCACCGACAAGGTAAAGGAATTGCTTCATGGTAAATGGGCCAACTATTTTGTCCTCGACGTCGAGGAATTGGGGCATTTGAAACTGCATGTACTACAGTATAGCAAAAAGTATCAAAGGTGACTTCTCATATCTTCCCTAATTTACTTTTTCCCCAAGGCTCTAGGCATTTTTAGTGTGGCAGTTCCCTGTACTGATCAAACGCGCGCGTTGTGGTGGTAGCTGCATCTGGCTGCGGCCTTGATGCGGGCATCGCCACTTGAGGGTTCGGGGGTATCACCTGTGTGGGGTTTGCCACCCCCATGCTTGATGAGAGCTCTCCTTTCATGCGGAATGCACCTCCTAATTTTTGCTCAAAAATACTTCCGGTAGGCACAGGAGGCACAATGGGCGCTGACACTATGGGTGCCACAGACAGCACATTCCCTGGAGCTTTGTTTGCGAGTGCTGCTGCCGCCGACATTTCCCCAGGAAGGCAAGTCACAAGCGATGGATCTAGTGGTGCGACTACTTCCTTTTTCTCTGGAGTAGCGTGGACTTCTTGCAGCGCATCCTTCACCAGACTAAAAATGTCACGATTAATATCTTGGGCAAGGTACGCCGCTTTCTCTCTGGATACACTGAGTTCGTCGGCTATTGTTTCGACGAATGCGACTGGTGTGATCACCCCCCGCATAAGGTTTGCAGTTATGCGCACGAGGAAGCCCCGCTCCATGATAGGGAGACCCTGCTTTTCTCCTATGGCCTCGATTTTCTCCGCAGTATCTTCGCGACTGAGTATTTCACGGATCGCAATAGGGAGCTCTGCCCATGGTTTTTTCTGTGTGAAGTTCGTCATATATTAGATGGTGGGTGCGGTCGGTGGGATCACTCGCGACTGTGGGGCCGAGCGCGCCGCTGCCGCAGTCCGAGCGTTTTGCTGCGAGTCTGCCGTCCGTGTTTGCGCTTCCGTGTTGTATTTTTGGAGGTTTTCCTCGAATTTTGCTGCAAGTGCAGCATCAGTATTTTTTAGTTTTGTCCTGAGTTCACCTATGACTTTTGTGCCGTAATTACTCACGACAGCTTCATGGATGATGAGGTCGTTGGAGAGTTGGCTTATTTCTTCAGCACTACCCATCATGCCGAGTGTCCTTTCTACCTCCTCTTTTTGTTTTACTGCATAGAGCTTGAATGCATCAGAGTCCTTGCCGAGCGCTGTCTTCTGGTTGTCATAATCAGTGGTGAGTGTGGCGAGGCTTGCTGGAGCGTCGTAAGAGAATGGCCCAGAAACTTTCGTTTGGCTCTTCATGTAGTTTTTTGCAGAATCAGTGCCATTTTGTGCAACACCCGCAGTAATAGCACTTATCGTTTCTGGGGTGAGTTCAGTCGATTTTAGTGTGAGTGCAGTGAGGTCTTCTCTGCGTAAGGCAGAAATGACGGGAGCCATCTTCAAGTGGTCTTGTGTGAGTAGGTCCGCAGACTCTTTTCCAGAGAGTTGGCCAAGAAGTTCCTTCATCTTCTTTGCGACATCTTTCTCGATAGTGATAAGCTCGGCAGTGCCCATACTCGAGTCTTTTGTCGCAGCCTCATAGCGAGCATGCTCTTTTTTGAATTCGTCTTTTACGCTCTGCGTCTTCTCCCCGCGGTCGAGTTCTGTCTTCACGTCCTTATTGCGCTTTGCTGCCAAGTCGACTCCGCGATCGCCAAGATACATTTTTTGTGCAGCGGGGTCAGCGGCGTAGCGCGCTTTGGCGGCGTCGATCAATTCCTTCTCTTTTGCTGTGCCACGATAACCCTTCGTGAGACTGCTGAGTACTTGCCCTGTTTCACCATAGTTTTTCTTGCTTCCGGCACCAGCATTCACACCCCCGAGGCCGAGTAGTTTATTGGCACCAGCATTGCGTGCATCCCATGTACCCTTCTTCATCTTCTCACCGCTTGCAAGGCCAAGGTTCCCTGCAAAGCGAGAAATACGACTGTCTTTGTTTGCCGCCATCTCCTGTAGTTTTTTATTTTCAGAAACCCGTTTTCCGAGCCACCCACCACCTTGCCTTCCGACCATTGCAGCACCAGCAAATGTTGCCCCCGCACCGTAGCCGAGGTATTTTTTGGCGAGCCTACTTCCCTGCTCCCCTGCACCACCAGAGACCGAGCTTGCAACGGTGAGTGACGCAAGAAGAAGAATAATAACGACGAGGAAGTTATAGATAATAGGAAAGCTTCCCACATCTCCCGAAAACACCCCTCCAAATTTTGCGCCATTTGAGTTTGTCAGTTTTTGTAGGTCGAGCCCATTGATGATGATGATGTCGAGGTAAAGCATACCCAAAAATGCGGGCGCAACAAACGCATTTCCTATGAGTTTACTCAGCCACTTGTTTGCATAGCTACCACCCCCAGGAAGCGCAAAGCTTAAAAAGGCAAATGGCGATGCAATCATGAGTAAAATAAGTGTCACCGTGCGCACGATCATCATGATTGCCCCAGAGAGAAAGACAAATCCCGCAATAAGCATTACCAGCGCGCCACCGAGGTAGGTGAGTGTTCTTGTTTGCGCACTGCTATCCGTAGGCTTCCCATCCTTGTCTTTGAGGTCAAAGTTTGTTTGCAGCTTCAGTCCTTGCATCAAGTTTTCCGCGGCGCTTGGGTCTGGCTTCCCTACAATAGTCATTTTTTCCCAGAACCCCATGGCGAGCACGTTGCCCGCGTCGATGACTACTTTGGTGGCAAAGAGGCTGAAATTAATGAGAATGGCGGCGATGATGAGATTTGCTACCCACTTTTTTGTGCTGCTTCCCGCAAGGCCGAGAATAGTCTTGATGGCAATATACAGGAGAGCAAAGATAAAGAACATATTCGAAAAGTCGCGCACAGTAGTCCAACCAACGTTTATGACTTGGAGGTTTTGATACAAACTACTCGATATTGTCATCGCTATTCCCATGTCGAGAAGTTTTCCCATCACGACAACAAATAGCCCCGCTACCCAGAATATAAAATTCGCAATTGGCTCGAGCAGCGTGAAGAGCAAAGAGCTTGCCCCATCCGTAACAAAATCCCATGCCTTACCGAGCATGCTTGGCTCCGCAGCATAAGAAATTTCAGGTACGAATAATAGCGCAGCAACAAAAAAGCCACCCATGCCCAAAAAGAATGAGAGCTTCTTTTGTCGAAATGAATAATAGTACAGGTTCATGTGCTTAATATCCCGTAGGGTCAGCGGCTGCTCCTGCGGTCACAATGACCTCAGGGCTTGTAGAGCTAAACTTCATTTCGTCGTATATCATGAGCATTGTGGCCTGTGCCCAGTCGGTGGTCTGTGCGGAAATACCAAAGTAGCCAATGTCGATAACGTCATAGAATTCACGCACAAGCTCGTTGACTGCCGTCGGTGCGTTTGCTATCCCCGCTTCGGAGTAGCCGAGGAGGCCTCCGGGGCTGGTATTGAGCTCGACCGACTGGTCCTCGAGGTCGCCTTGGGCTCCACCGTCGAGCGTATTGCCGTCCTGTACCGCCTCGAATCCCGCACTTGACGAGCGCGTGACGTTGTCTTGGTTTTGAAATTGTGGGGTGACTGCGGTGCCGAGAGTGTCTAGACAGTAAGGGTCGTCTGCGGTGCCAGAGCACTCGATGTCTGCGCGTGCTCCCGTATTTGCAAATTCGTCCCGCTTTGCCTGCTCTTGGCGCGCTAGGCGACCTGCAGTTTCTGCATCGAGCTGCGTTGCTGCGCCAAGTGGGGAGTTTTGTGGGTTTGAAAGAAGGTCTATGAACATATCCATGCCACCTACCCCGCTCGGGTCGTTGAAGTTATCTGAGAATTTTCCAAAGTCGTTCGGGTTCGCAAGTCCACATTGTGTTCTTGATGGGGCTGAAAACATTGGGTCTTCCACACTGAGCTTGTTGTTGCGGGCGCTATTTGCTGCCGTATCGAGCCGCCAAGGCTCACAAATTCCAAGCGACCCTATGGGGTCACCTGAGGCGGGGTCCCCAGCTGCTTGGGCGATGGTGTGCTCAAGGGTGCGACCTTTCACGTTGTAGATACTCTGGCTCGCATTGGTGTTGTAGACCGCTTCGGTCGAGACGACGCTGTTGTTCACCACTTCATTGCCCGACTTTGCCCAATTGAGGTTTGCGGCGGAAATCTTACCAACGAGCTGATTGTTGAGCTGCTTTGCCTGTGCGTCGGCGATGTATGTCTTGAGCATTGAGTGGATCTGAATGCTCAAGCCCAGCTTTTCCCACTCGACAAGCTCTTGCAGCAAACAGCGCAGCGATGCGCTGTTATTCACCTTCACGGATATTGTCGTGGGTATTGTGCTACTGGCACCACTGCTGGCATCCGTCCACGAACCCTCCGTGTATGCTTCTGGGTCAAGACCACCAACGCCACCGAGTATGTACGCAGGCTTTGTTGCGCACTTTGATTTTGCCACCCCACCAGGGTTCCCTCCCGCGATGGTGTCTCGGATGGAGTCTGGTGCACCAGTCAAGGCCGAGTTCACTTGCTTGGCGTATGTGTCAAAGTTCTTTGAGTATGTCGTAAACTTAGCAATAAGCTCAAAGTCTTTCACGGGTACGAATGGCCCCCCGAGTACTCCAGAGATAGCCGCTGATATTGATGAGGCAACCCCTGGGCCGAGTGCAGAAAGTACTGAAGAGGAAAGTGAGCCAAGGACGGATGCGGGCAAAGAGGAGAAAACCTCTGAGCCCAGTGACCCAAGCACGCCTGGGGGAAGTCCTGATAAAACACCATTGAGTGCTGTGCCTGAAAGCCCTGAAAAAATACTTGAAGGAAGACTTGATAAAAGACCTGAAGTGATACTAGGGAGAACAGCCGAGAGTTGTGTCGCAGTGAGACCTGCAAGGTTGGTTAGCCCAGCAAGTCCAACGCTGCTCATGCTGTTGATGAGCGAAGTGATTTGCGCTGCTGGTACAGCAGAAAAAAGAGTTGAGGAGAGTCCCGAAAGTAGCGCTGGAGGCATGCCGTCTAGTGCTGCGGCGAGTGCTGTGGTTGGGAGTGCCGTCAGGCTCGTGGTGAGGCCACCAAGGTTTGTCGGTAATAGCGCACTGAGAGTACCAGTGAGCTGGCTTACTGAAAAATTTAAAAATGTATCAGGTGGCAGAGCATTGAGAACACTTTGTGCCGATGAGTCGAGGATGAGGTCGATTTGTGCTGGAGAAAGCAGTGCAAAGTTAGCCGTGGTGGGGTTGAAGGTGGGGCTTGCGGGGTCCCATGTGGCTAGGGTGGCGAGTGGGAGAGTGGCAAGAAAGTTTGTGAGTATCGTTGTGGGCAGTGCATTAATAGTACTTGTGAGGTCCCCCGCAAGTGCAGTGGATGGAAAAAGCATAAGGAAGCCGAGAATGGTTCCCGTGGCAGACTTTTTTAGCTGTGCATGTGTCAAATACGCCCCACCAAAGAAGATAGTCATATACTCTAGTATACCTGTAATTTTATTTATACTATAGTCTCTACGCAGTACTTCCTTGTGGCACACCATGGTGATGATTTGTGTTAAATAATAAAAGTTGCGCATATGCTACTGCCGACTTTCGCTACCCAAGTAAAAAGGGTACCCCGGCTCATATATAGTAAAAGCTATATTTTTTTCCCTTAAGTACATAACGACGTCTGCATACCCTGCGATCATTTCAATGCGCATTTTCGTGTATGTTTGGTATCCCGCAGCGCCCTCAACGGGATTGGAAAAAAGGTACTGCATCCCCAGTAGCCCTCGGTACATGCCGTCGTACCCGTTCACTATTTTCAGGTGTGCGGGCGCAAGTGGCCTCGGTACCAAAAGAGCACGGAGGTCACGAGAGAAATTGCGATAGTCGACCGCAATCAGCTGGAGGCCCTTTAGTGATTCGTCGCTCCGTGTTTTCATGCCCTCCGCGAGCACCACCTCTTCGTTTTGTGTTGTACGTCCTGTGTATTTTTTAATTATTACACCAAATGCGTTGCCGTATGCGCGCAATGCCTCCGGGCTTTCGTCTGAGGAGATGTTGAGGTCGAGAATTTCGTTCGTAGAAATAAATTTTCTCTTGTCGAACCCCTTAATCAGGTCGCGAAAAGTCGTCTCACGCACGTCACGGCTCGCACTTGCGAGGTATTTTGCAAAAAATTCCTTTTTTATACCCAAGAGATCTGTCGACGATGTTGCAAAACCTACTCCCTTAGGCGCCACCACCTTGTCGTTCGGTCCCGCTTTAGTGGGGTCTCTCCCCTCGCGTATCTCGGCGCCGTCTTCTGTACCATCGCCGTCCGTGTCAGCAGTAAATGGGTCAGACTGGTTTAGGCGCTCTTCCCAGTCGGGCAGCCCGTCTTTGTCGCTGTCACGCAGTGTAATGTCGTCATTTTTTGTAATACCGCCCCTCTCTATAGTAGCAGTGTCGGCCCCCTCCTGCTTTGGGTCTATGTTCTGTGCGGAGTTATAGTAAAAACCAGTACTGGCAATAGTGAGCGCAGCAATAGCACTGATGATTAAGTTTTTGTGCAAAAATCGAGAAGTATCCATAGTTTTTCTGAGCTCCGAAAGACCCATGTGACCCCTCTTTGGTCACGATAAAATTAATTGTATCACTGTTTTTGTGATGCGGTCTCTACTATTTTCTAGAATGTGGATAACATTTTTTATGCATGAGTGCTTTCTTCCATGCTAAGCTTTTACTAAGTCCCTCCAAATGCGCAACCCCCATTTCCAATCTCTCCTCTACCCACTCCTGTCTGGTATTTTGCTCTCTCTCGCCACGCCATATTTTGGGTTTTGGCAGCTCGTTTTCCTCGCACTCATTCCGCTCGGACTTTTTCTGCAGCACACGAGCTCATTTAGGCGTGCTTGTGTCGGAACGCTCCTCACGAGTGTTCCTTTTTGTTTTTTTTCTGCCGAACCCCTCTTTCATTTGGCGGGAACGTGGTGGGTAGTCGGCCCATCGGCGTCGCTCTTCCACGCCCTCATACCCTACTTTCTGGGTGTTGCGATGCTTATCGCACTCACGTCTCTCACCTACCTCGCCGCCACCGCGGTATACATGAATGTGCGCGACAGAGAGAGGGGGGGATTTTATGCACCACTCTTTTGTTTTAGTGCGACATGGGCACTCACTGAATTATTGCGTTCATGGCTACTCCTCGGTGGCTATAGTTGGGCCGTCGTGGGGTATGCGCTCATTGATGCTACCTACGTGAAGCATGTGGCAGTATTTGGTGGTGTGTACAGCCTCTCCTTCATCGCAGTGTTTGTGGGAATGTGGGGTGCGGGTGTTTTGGGTAGCGTGTGTGCTACGAGCGGGACTCTACTGACATGCGTACGCCACGCATTTTTTGCGAAAGAGCGAGTGCGTGAGTCACTTATTTTTTTCATATGTGTTGTGGGTGCGACGCTATTTAGCCTCTATCGCGAAATTCGTGGCCCTCAACCTACGGAGCCTATGCGCGTGGCGGTCATCTCCTCCTCGATGTCCACATTAGAGAGCATAGAAGAGGGCGCATATCGTACATATTTGCAGCTTTTAGGAAATGCACTCGACGCCTCTTCCGCCCTCGTCGTTTTTCCGGAGAATGTATTTCCCTTTTTTGTGATAGATGAAGAGGCTGGTGAGCTTCCTTCCCACACAGAAACACAGCACTCCCCGCCAAATATTGAAGAGTTGTACGGCGAGTTGCTGGCGGTTTCTCGCGCCCACCCAAGCGTCGTGCTCGCAATTCCACTCCATAGCTACAGGCAAAAACTCACGCACAATAGCATTTTTCTGTACCAGAATGGACAAATCATAAGTAGCTATCAAAAAAGAAAACCAATACCCTTTGCGGAGTTCTCCCCTTTTGGCCTCCGTCTCCCACTCCTTGAGACGATAGCAAAAGGGGCGCCAAAGCAAGATTTTCGGATGGGAAATATTCGCTTGGCGGGATATATGTGTGGAGAGATAGGCATCACCTCCCTCAGTGCGTTCGGGGCCCGCATCATCATCTCCCCATCAAACGAAAGTGTGCTTACTTCTCCTGTGCTCGCCACACAGCAGCACCAATTTGCACGCATGAGAGCGCTCGAGGAGGGTGCATATGTACTGCGCTCTTCGAAGGGGGGCATATCGAGCGTTATCGACCCGTATGGGCGTGCACAAGAGAGCATGGTGGGTGAAAATGGAGTAATTATTTTTGACATTAAATAGCAATGTATATACATCTCTTTTGCCCCACCACGCGCATGCTGGTATAATTTCAGCATGCTGCGCCACCACTTTTTGCTTTCCCTGTGCGTCTCTTTTTGTGCGATATGTTTTTTCTGGCTCTCCCCCGCAAGTGCCTCCGCCACAACAGCTCAAAATTGCGCATACCTCAACCGCGGCCTCTCTCTGGGCATGAGGGGTGCGGACGTGGTGCACTTACAGCGTGTGTTGAACCAAGACGAGCGGACGAGGGTCGCTGCGAGTGGTCCCGGCTCATCTGGTTTTGAGTCGAGCTATTTTGGTGCGCGCACAAAACTCGCGGTGATTGCATTCCAGAACTTATATGCCAAAGAGATATTAGTCCCCTCTGGCTTAAGGGTGGGTAATGGTTTTGTGGGAACATTGAGTAGGGCCAAAATAGCCGCGCTTTGCCTCAGCCCCAGTCCCTCTCCAGTGGAGTCACCAGCGAGACCTTCCCCCGCAACAACTGAATCCGTGTCAGTAGCACCCACGGCACCACTCACTCCGGTAACACCAAGTACTACTGTAGCACCACCAAGCGTACTAGAGGCAACAGTGGCCGCAGTGTCCACCCTGGGGTTTCATTCTGATACGCCAGTCCTCATGTTTCCCTCGGCGTACACGGGGCAACGGGGTGCAACAATAAAAATCTCGGCGCTCGGGCTTGCGCCAACGGGAAACACGGTGCATCTGGACTCTTTTACGATAGCGACAGACGCGAAAAGTATCGACCAAAATGGTAACCTCTCGTTCGTCATTCCCAGTGACGCACCGTTTGGGCAGCACGCACTCTGGATAAGTAGTGGCAAGGGAGAGACAAATAAAACGTTTTTTGTGGTCGCCGACCAGAGTGCCTCACCCCCCGTGATAACCGACTTTTCTCCCAAAGAAGGACTCTTCGGACAGGTGGTTACCGTCACTGGCTCGGGCTTTCTTCCCACCGGAAATGATGTGCGGATTTCCTATGGGACTATCTCCAACATCCCCTCAAGCGATGGCAAGACCCTGAGCTTCACTGTTTCCCCAAACATCCCAGGGCTTCAAGTTGGGGAGGATCGCCCAGAATTTGATGTGCGTGATGGGTATTGGTTTGCTATTGTGAATGCGGGTGGCATCAGTGCGCACAAGATATTTACTCTGAAAATATAACTACATGTTTACTTACATAAAAACTGCACAGATAAAAAACTTTTTTGTGGAACACAAGCACAACACACGCCGCTGGCTGTTTGCCCTCCTTATCCTTGCTTTGGGAGTGGGTGTTGCATTCACCATGTACACACGCACTGCGACCGCAGGTCCAGGGCTGCCTTTTGGCG